>DSAV01000199.1 GCA_011046295.1 Deltaproteobacteria bacterium
AGAACAACTCGCGATATGTGAGCACTTATCAATCCATAAACCCCATGTGCTTAAATATCGCTTGACATAGTCATAGTGTTCGCAATGACAGAAAACAACCAAGCCATGCGTCTTTATATACGAATCAGTAGCTCGTGTTTATAACGACAGGCCGATACAAAAAAAGATTCCTGCGGATAAAACTGTCTTCGTCATCTTCTGCCAGTGAATTGCAAACATAAGTAGCCACAATATTTTTTTCACGAGCAAATTGTATGTGTTCTTTTCCCGCGTAGCAGAAAGTGTTTTTGTCGTAAAGAGGGCTTTGTTCATCAACTTCCGGGATGGGCGCATATAGAACTTTTGGCTTTGTCCACGTTCCTTCAGGTTTTGATGATTTCTGATAAAGAAGTTTATTGCCTTTATCTTTTGTGGAAATATAAACTGCAATCCACTTATCTTCGTTTGGCCGATAGCGCACGGAGAGCTCTGATAAAGCATCGGCAAACATGATTTTTACCCGCCGCGCGTCAAGATTCTTGGCCCATTTTCCATCTTTATTGAAATATTCTATGTTCCAGGTTTTGTCGTTTATCCCGATTGCCGGAACCCGCGCCAGAATGTTTCCGGGAAATACCGCGTCGCCGGCGGTAAATTTGCACAAAGGATAAAAATACACATAGTCGCGGTGAACTATTGCCGTGGCGGCCAAAGAGGTAATTTCCGGCGGAATGGATTTTGTTACGTCCCGATAATCAATTTGCCACTCATGAGGGCTGTCTGCCGTAAAATCTTTTATCATGGCTATTCTATGTCCGATTATGGTGAAATTAAAAGGGGCGTATTCTTTTGAGAGCGCTTCAACAACCATAAGAGGTATGTACAGCGTGTCTTTTACAATGAAAGGGTCCTGCGGCCAAAGCCATTCGTTTTCGCCAAAAGATGATACAAATTCGCCGTTTTTCTTTTTTATATAATACTTAATGTCGAATTGGTCATTATTTGAACAGGTAGAAATAGCCAGAGTTGTTCCCAGCACCACATCCATGCCGATGCGGTCTCTGCGTCCTTTTTCTTCCGAAACAAAAGTATCGCCGAAAAGCCATAGTGTTCGCTCTTTATCCAACGCGATGGAGTAAGCTCCGTCGCCGCCATACCAGCCGTCTTTATCCGGAAAGACGGGCAGGCACTGTTTTTTTTCGGGAAGGCCTGTGTGATAAAGTTTGTGTTGAATGCCTGAGCATGAAAAGAAAGTCATGCTCAGGGCAAGCAATATCAGCGATAATAGCTTTCTGTCCATTGAGGATTTCTTTTATTGTCCTTTAAAATTCGGCGGCCGTTTTTCGATGAAAGCGGTAACTGCTTCTTTTATGTCTTCGGAACCCATCAGCACCATATTTTTTTGAATCGCCATAGCCATGCCGTCTTTAACATTTACGTAGCGGCTGTAGTTTAAAACTTCTTTGCTGGCGCGCACGCCCAAAGGAGCGTTTTGCGCGATTTCGGCGGCAATTTTTTTAGCACCTTCCGCAAGCGCGTTTTTATCTTTATAAACGGCGTTGACCAAACCCATTTTTTCCGCATCGCTGGCGGGATATTCCGCGGCAGTGTAGGCCATCTGACGGGTGAATCCCTCTCCGATGATGTGCGGCAGTCTCTGTAAGACGCCCATGTCGGCGACCAGGCCGATGGCCGCTTCCTTGAGGCAGAAACTCGCGTCTTGGGTGCAAAGACGGATATCGCAGGCGGAAATTATATCCAGCCCGCCTCCGATGCAGCGGCTGTGCACCGCGGCGATAACCGGTTTGGGGCAGTCTTCGATGGCGTTACAGCAATCAAACAAAGGCTGAGACCTTTCGACGGATTCAATGGCGCCTTTGGCTGTTCCTGTAAAATGGCCGCCTGCTTCTTTGAGGTCCAGGCCGGCGCAAAAAATTCTGGCTTTGCTAGTGAGGATTATCGCTCTGACCTCGTCCGTTGTGCCCAGTTTTTGAAAAACATCAGCAATTTCCGAAGCAAATTCGAGGCTGAGCGCATTCAGAGCGCCCAGGCGGGCCAATCTTACCTCGGCCACATAATCTTTGATTTCCAGTTCGACAAATTTATATTTCATGTCTCCTCCTTCAGGAATTTTAGTTATTCGTTCAGAGATTAAGTGCAATATTCTAATTTTGTTATTTTGTCCAATTAATATCTGCCGGTAAAACGAGAGCTTCATTATAAAATATTGATTTAATTCAAGATGTTATTGCAGTGATGGGAGTTTTTTCCAATTAATCATTAAAAACTAACTGCCGGTCAAAATAGTTTGAATTCAAAAAGCATTTTTGATAGGGTGAATCCCGCTGGGAAGGAATGATTTGGCAATTCAAAAAAGGCGATTATTGGTGGAAAGTCTTTTAAGCAAGTGTTAAGCGTAAATTGTTCTTTTTCTGGCTGTTATTCAAGTTTTCAAAACTGCTCTTAAATAGTTCGAGGGAGCTTTTGCCGCATTAGGTAATACGGCGGTTATGTTTTGGATTATTTACGAGGGGAATGATTATTAAAAATTTTATTTAAGAAAGGATGGAAAAAAATGAAAGTTGAAGATGTAAAAAATGTATGTGTTGTTGGTGCCGGAAACATGGGGCACCAGATATCGCTGCTCTGCGCGATTTACGGGTATAAGACAAAGTGTTCCGATGTCGTGCCGGAAATACTTAAAAAAGCGGATAACTTTGTCAATACCTATCTTCCCGGCAGAGTGGAAAAAGGCAAGCTGACCAAGGAGCAGGCCGAAGCGGCAAGAAATAATATTTCTTTTACTTCCGATATGAAAGAAGCGGCAGGTGACGCGGATTTCGTGATTGAAGCGGCCACGGAAGTTCTGGACCTGAAAAGAAAGATATTTGCTGATCTGGATAAGTTTGCTCCCGCGCACGCGATTTTGGCCACGAACAGTTCCTACATCGTCAGCTCCCGCATCGCGGACGCTACCAAAAGACCGGACAAGGTTTTGAATATGCACTTTTTCAATCCGGCGTTGGTGATGAAGCTGGTGGAAGTTGTCAAAGGCCCCCATGTTTCTGAAGAGACCGCTAATGTTACCATGGATTTATGCAAGAAACTGGAAAAGGTTCCGGTATTCATCAAAAAAGAAGTGGACGGATTTTTACTCAACAGAATTTTCCGCGTTATCGGCAAAGAAGCGCAGTGGATGCTGGAAATGGGCGTTGCTTCCATGGAAGATATCGACAAGGCTTGTGTTTACGGCGCAGGCCATCCGATGGGGCCATTCCGCCTGATGGATTTGACCGGTATCGATTTGACTTACATCGCTTCAATGGAGGCCTTCAGAAAATCCGGAGACCCGGCTGATTTGCCTACCCCCAGTGTTGTGGAACATTACGTGAAGGGTGAATACGGCGAGAAAGTCGGCAAAGGATGGTACGACTATAAAAAACCAGAGAAAAAATAGTTCCGGAAAATATTTTAACCGATTCAGAAATGAGGGCGGAGAAAATCCGCCTTCATTCACATATCATGAATTTATTTTCTTGAAATTTTTCAGGGCTATTCAGGTTATATAAAGAAGTAAAATAAAAATAAAGAGGTGAACTATGAGTAACAGAGAAGTTGTATTTGTTGATGGAATGCGCACGGCGTTCGGCAGGATGGGCGGCACATTGCGCGAATTCACTGCCGAGCAGTTGGCCGGTGTCGGCATAAAAGGTTTGGTGGAAAAAACAAAAATTAAGGAAAAGGGCAAAGTAGACAGCGTTTTCCTGGGTTCAGCGGCGCATTGTTCGCGCGCGATGAATCCCGCCCGCTGGGCGCTGCTTTATGCCGGTCTTCCCTATGAAACATCGGCAAGTTATGTTGAAATGCAGTGCGGCTCGGCCATCGACAGCATCAACCACGCGGCCTGGAAAATTCTTGCCGGCCAAGCGGATGTTATCATTGCCGGCGGCATGGAATCTTACAGTAACATTCCGGCAAAATTTTCCATGAGTACTCCTCCCTACAGACTGATTCCGCCGATGCCGATGACTCCGGAGCTTTCACCGGTTCCCGAAGAATGCATTGGAATGGGCATTACCGCGGAGAATCTGCAGAAAATGTATAATATATCACGACAGGCGTCAGATGAATTCGCTTTGCGTTCTCAGGTGCTGGCGAAAAAAGCCATGGATGCCGGATATTTCGTTGATGAAATTATTCCCGTGATGGTGCCGCAGGGCAAGAAAAAACCTCCGATTGAATTCAAGGTTGACGAACATCCGCGCGAGACTTCCATGGAAGCGCTGGCTGCTCTGCCCCCGGCTTTTACCAAAGACGGCACGGTAACCGCGGGTAACGCTTCCGGCCGTAATGACGGTTCCGCCTTTGTTCTGATGATGAGCGCTGAAAAAGCCAAAGAGCTTGGTTATCAGCCGATGGCGAAATGGCTTGCGGGCGCCGACTATGGCTGCGATCCTAAGATTATGGGTATCGCTCCTGGTTACGCTATGCCCATGGCGATCAAACGCGCGGGCTTGAAGCTTGCCGATATGGATGTTATGGAATGCAATGAGGCCTTTGCCGTTCAGAACCTGGCGGTGGCCAAAGAAATCGAAAAACAGACCGGTGAGAAAGTAGACATGAACAAATGGAATCCTAATGGCGGCGCGATTGCTTTCGGGCATCCCAATGGAGCATCGGGTGCTCGTATTGGGATGTTTGCGATGAGAGAACTTATTCGCAGAGGCGGCAAATACGGCATCTTTGGTTCCTGCTGCGGCGGCGGTTTGGGTGTAGCCACAGTTATTGAAAACTTACAAAAATAACCAGTAAGTTACCTGTTCAATAGTAGTTTATTGCGCTTGCCGGAAAGCGGCAAGCGCAATATTTTAAATTAAAATTTCTTCAAAATAATCTAATCATACAAAATGGCAATAGCATGGATATTTTAACAAATAAAAGAGACGGTATTTTTACGATTGAATTCAACAGGCCGGATAAGAAAAATTCAATTACCGCGGCAATGTATCAGATGATGGCCGACGCGATCAAAGACGGTGAGCAGGATAATGACGTGCGCGTTATTTTGATTTGCGGCAAGCCGGATATTTTCACCGCGGGCAACGACTTGGAAGATTTTCTGAATACCTCAACGCAGGGCGATTTCAGTGATCGCCCGGTAGCGCATTTCATGCGCCAGTTAAGTTCCGCGTCCAAGCCGGTTATCGCGGCGGTTGCCGGCGCGGCGATCGGTATCGGAACAACACTGCTTTTACATTGTGATATGATTTACGCGGCGGACACGGCAAAATTTTCCATGCCTTTTTCCCCGCTTGGTCTTTGTCCTGAATTCGCCTCCAGCATGCTTTTGCAGCAAATCGTTGGTTTTCCGCGCGCCGCGGAAAAACTTCTTTTAGGCGAACCGTTTTCCGCTCAGGAAGCTTACGAGATGGGACTTGTCAATAAAATATTGCCGTCCGGTGAGCTTATGCCTTACGCGCTAGGGCAGGCCGAAAAAATTACCAGGCTGCCGGCATCTTCCTTGCGTACGACCAAATACTTGATGAAAGCAGCGCAGGCGGACAAGGTTAAAGATAAAATGATGGAAGAAAATAAATACTTCAGCGCGATGCTGCTTTCACCGGAAGCTAAAGAAGCTTTCAGCGCGTTTTTTGAAAAACGCAAACCGGATTTTGCCAAATTTAAATAATCTGAATTTTTAAAAAGAGCGGGCTGTTTTTATAATAATTCACTTACGTCTGGTAGAGTGAATTTCTAAAGATGTACTGGCGCACAGCGTCGGGCATTAGATATCTTATCGATTTATATGCTTTGACCATTTCCCGTATGCGCGAAGAAGAGATATCCAAAAAGCTTACGTGGCGAAAATAAATGGCGTAACCCCTCGGGCCTTTGTAACCGTCAATCGTCTCATCGTATTGGAATTGCGCGGCGATATCCTGGGGCAAAATCTCATTTAGCTTCATGTTTTTGTATCCGGGGCGTGTCATCACCGCGAAGTTGCACATCGTCAGCAGTTTTTCCCAGTTTTTCCACGTGGTGATTGCCTGAAAGGCGTCCTGGCCGACGATGAAATACAATTCCAGATCTTTTATGTATTTGCTTAAAAAATATTCCACTGTTTCCACGGAATAGGATTTTCCCGCGCGTAAATTTTCCACTTCGGAATAAGAAAAATTAACATTGCCTTCAATAGCCAGGCGGATCATCTGTTCGCGGTGATAAAAGGAAGTGATTTTACCTTCAAGTTTATGCGGCGGCCGGGAAGAGGGAACAAAGATAATGCGGTTGAGGTTTAAAATCCCTATCATTTCTTCAGCGCCGCGCAAATGGCCGAAGTGAATGGGATCAAATGTCCCGCCCAAAAGCCCCCATTTCATGCGCGCACCTGGCCATTTCCGTAAATGATAAATTTAGTTGTGGTCAGTTCTTCCAGCCCCATCGGCCCGAAAGCGTGAAGTTTGGTGGTGGAAATACCGATTTCCGCGCCCAGCCCCAGTTCAAAGCCGTCACTGAAACGAGTGGAGGCGTTGACCATAACGGTGGAAGAATTGACCTCGTTTAAAAATCTCTGCGCGTTGGCGTAGTCTTTGGTGATAATCGATTCCGTGTGCAGCGAGCCGTATTTTTCAATGTGCGCGACAGCTTCTTCAAAGCTTTCCACAATCCTTATGGCCAGAACCAAATCGAGATATTCGGCGCGCCAGTCTTCTTCCGTGGCTTCTTCAATGTTTTTGAGAATTTTAATTGTTTGTGCGCATCCTCTTATTGTGACGCCGGCTTTCTGCAGTTTCTTTGCCGCCGCCGGCAGAAATTCGGCGGCGATGTCCTTGTGCACCAGCAAAGTTTCGAGGGCATTGCAGACGCCGGGGCGCTGAACTTTAGCGTTAAAAGAAATATCCAGGGCCATTTCCATGTCCGCGTGCGCGTCAATGAAGAGATGGCACACACCTTTGTAGTGTTTGATTACCGGTATTTTGGATTGGGCGACCACGGCGCGAATCAACGCTTCACCGCCGCGGGGAATAATCAAGTCGATGTATTCATCAAGCTGCAGCATGGCGGAAACGCCTTCACGATCAGTAAACGGAATAACCTGGATTGCCTCCGCGGGAAGCGGGCTTTTACGCAAAACGTCCTGCAGGACGGAAGCTATGGCCAGATTGGAATTAATCGCCTCGGAGCCGCCGCGCAGAATGACGGCATTGCCCGCCTTCAGGCACAAAGCGGAAGCGTCCACCGTGACATTGGGGCGTGACTCGTAAATAATACCGATAACCCCTAAAGGAATGCGCATGCGCCCAACCAGAAGACCGTTGGGACGGCGCCACATGGAAGTTACTTTTCCTACCGGATCAGGCAGAGCGGCGACTTCGCGCAGTCCCTGCGCCATGGCATCAATCGTAGACTTTTTCAATGTCAGGCGCTCCAGCATGGCGCTGGACAAGCCCGCCTCCCTGGCCTTGGCGAGGTCCCTGGCGTTTTCTGTGGTCAAAAAATCGGTGTTACTTACAAGCTCGTCAGCCATTCTTATGAGCGCCTCGTTCTTTTCTGTGGTGGAGATACGGGCAATCTGTCGCGCGGCGATTGAAGCTTTTTCAGCGATTTGTTTGATTGAATTTTCTATGTTCATAAAGTATACCTGCCGGGCTAAGAAATAAAAATTCTTGCATTATTCGCATTTCTTGGTAAAAAACGCATCGTTTGTTTTTTTGTCTAATTTTACTTACAAGACAAAAAAATATGTGTCAAGGTCTTTGCTGGGAAGAAAAATGGTTATGAGCCGCATAAAAATTAAAGCCGGCGCGCGCGCCTATAAAATAATCAAAAGCGGCGGATTCAATTTGAATTCCGTAGCAACTTATTTCGGTCCCGCTGTCGGCCCCAGATGGCTGATTTCCAGCGGTTTTGATTTAACGCTGCTAAAAGGCGGATTTCTGGGGCGTTCGCGCGCTGTGAATCTTATCGGTTCTTCCGCGGGCGCCTGGCGCTTTGCCGCCTGGACACAGCCGCAGGCACTGCAATCCTACAACAGACTTATGGAAGGATATATAAACACAAAATATTACAGGAAAGACAGCCCCCGGCAGGTCCTCGAAAAATTCATGTCTTTCATTAATGATTACCTGGAAGATGACGCCCTGCCGTTCGCCCTCAACAATAAAAGATACCGCCTGGCCATTATTACCTCCCGCGCGCGTAATTTGGTTGCCGCGGAAATAAAATTGCTACAGAAAACCGGGCTGGCGGCATGTTTTTTGTTGAATTGTTTCAGCCGGAACAATATGGATTTATTTGCCGAGCGTGTCGTGTTTTACGACGGCTCCAAGCCGCCTTATTTCTGCCTCCAGCCGGGATATCGCGGTTCTTATGTGCGTCTCAATGAAATAAATTTTAAATACGCGATTATGGCTTCCGGCGCCATTCCCCTGATTGTGGCCGGAGTTAAAAATATTTACGGCGCCCCGGGCGGAGTTTACCGCGACGGCGGATTGATTGATTATCATCTGGCGCATCAGTTTGCCGCGCGGCAAGATGAAGTCGCCCTTTTCTTTCATCATCAGGAAAGAATCATTCCCGGCTGGCTGGACAAATACCTCAAAAAGCGCACGCTCGATGCTGAAACATTGAGTAATGTTCTGATGGTTTATCCCTCGGAAAAATTCATAAAGACGCTGCCGGATGAAAAAGTTCCCGACCGCACTGATTTTACGACCTACATCGACGATCAGGATACAAGAATCCGAAAATGGAACAAGGCGGTGGAACTGGCCGCGCCGCTGGGCGAAGAATTTCTGGAATTGGTAGAAAGCGGTAAGATAAAAAAAGCAGTGGAAAAATTTTAACTTTCGAGCCATCGCCTGACCGGCCACTATGTCCGCGGAAGAAAAAATAGAAAAACTCAAGGAAATGTACAAAAGCTGCGATCTTTGCCCGCGGTTTTGCCGTGTCGACCGCGCGGCAGGAGAGTTGGGCTATTGTGAGCTGCCGGCAAAAATAATTATGGATTGCGCGCTGGCGCATCATGGCGAAGAGCCGCCATTATCCGGAACCCGCGGCGCCGGCACGATTTTTTTGGCTTCCTGTAATCTGGGCTGTATCTATTGCCAGAATTATCAGATTTCGCAGACAACCTCAGGTCAGATACTTACCGTGGATCAAATGACGGAAGTAATGCTTGATTTACAAAAACGCGGCTGTCATAACGTCGAGCCGGTAACACCCACTCCGCAGACGCCGCTGATTATGGAGGCGCTTGTTTTAGCACGCGCGAGAGGATTAAAAGTCCCATTTGTCTATAACTGCGGCGGTTATGAAAATCCGGAGGTAATCAAACTGCTTGATGGCATGGTGGAAATTTATTTGCCGGATTTTAAATATGGTCTGGAAGATGTGGCCATAGAGTTTTCCGCGGCGCCCGGTTATCCTGAATTTGCCATGGATTCACTAAAAGAAATGGTGCGGCAGGTGGGTGATGAGTTGGAGACAGAAAAAGGCGTGGCGAAAAGGGGCATGATTGTGCGGCACCTGGTATTGCCGGGCAAAATTGAAAACTCAAAAGAAGTATTTAAGTTAATTAAAAAAGGAATATCCGTGAATCTGACGATAAGCCTGATGTCGCAGTATTCGCCTACGCCGCAGGTGCGACGCCATCCGCTTCTTTCGCGCCGGATTACCAAAGAAGAATACCGGCAGGTTCTGGACTACGCTTTGCAAATGGGGTTTAAAAATTTATTTGTTCAGGAAGTGAATGAACATAAAATAACGCCGGATTTTAACCAAGAGAATCCTTTTGGCTGATTTATAGGCGTGTTTGAGTCGTGATACGGCCAGTGCCCTTGACAAAGCAAATATATAAATAAGAAAAATATTGAAAACAAATCAGGCAAGGTGGCGAGATATTCTGTTACTTTCCTATTGTTTCCAATGCTGTCTGTAAATTATGAACGATGATCTTTTTTTCCAATGGACTGATCTTTTCAAGGTCAAATTTGGCTTCCCGGAGAATAAATCCTTTTGGTGTTATGCGGACATATTTATCTAAAACAATATCCGACTGAAGTTTTCTGAAAATACTTTCAATTGCCGAACCTTCTATATTGATTTTTTTTATTTTCCACATTCCGCCTTCTCTAACCAGCGTGATAAATTCATCTAAGGGTTTTTGTTCATCCTTTTTGTCGAAAGTCGGTAATAATGGGGCTTCTTCCTTGGGAACAAGATTTACGCTTACCGTAAGTTCTTCAGAATCCGTGAACGGAATCCACATGTTTTCTCTTTTTACGTGAATCGAATAATCGGGGCTTTCCATAAGGCCAAAGTATTCAAGCATCGCAAGCTCCAGGATAAAATGGAATTTCATGGATTCATCCAAAGAATCATGAGCAGTTATTGCCTCGTCAGAATACAGATGTAATACCTCAGAGTAATTTTTTGCTGATATATTCTGTATGAAATTCCTTACATTATTATGAACACGGTTATTTATTCCCAGCGCGGACAGGTAGAGCACAATCAAGACTAAACAAAAACACGCGCCGGCGATAAGAATTTTTATCCGGAGACCAGATTTCATCATATACTCCTTTTTATATATCAGTAATTACATCCGGCAGTATCTGCCGGGGCATTATGCTTGCCTCATTACGACTTGCCACGATACTTTATTTCATAAAAAATGGAAAGAAAAATAAGCGATTTAATTAAAAACGGCTCTTGTGTAACAATAAAGAAATCCTGAATATTTTCGCTTTATTGTTTTTCCGTTTTGTTTTTGGAATAGTCTGAAAAATATGTTTTAAGATTAATGTCATCGCGTGAAACATTCCTGGTCGTATTTTATCCCGTGGTTTTCGAACAACTAATCATGCCGCTGCTTCACCTTAAAATGTTCCTGTGTCTAAATGTTCAGATTACGCCGGCGTTTCGTCTGCCTTCTATCTGATGTTATTTTGCCTCAATTATCCTTTTCAGATTTTCGCCTTCCTCTTTCATGTGTTTTCTGACGCTCACCAGGCCTTCTTCAATAGCCTTCATAAAGAATTTTTTACCGATCCATCCCACGCGGTAGATTCCGGACGCTTTGAAAATACACTTCTCGCCTTTTGCTTCCAGTATGAATTCACTTTTCGGGAAGAATTTTCTCATGAATCTTGATGTAGGCGCATATTCAATGTGTCGATACGGCACAATTTTAGTGATTTTGAATTTGAATTTATGTAGTTTCCCGTGCAGGTATTCTTGCGCGCGCATCACCGCGCCTTCCGTCCACGGCTGGCCTTTAACCCAGCGGAAACTTACATGGTCTTCATTGTGCCATGCCCGGTAACTTTCATCATCAACAATACCGGTAAGAAAGGTGAATATTTTTTCGGGCGTTGCGTCGATTTCAATGGAATCGGTGATAATTACGTCTTCAAATAACGTCATGGTGTCTCTTTCGGTAGCGGAAAAATAAATAAAAATCAGCGCCGGTCGTACGGCTTGTTTCATGCCCATGCTTCATGGAGCGTCATCGGAATACAGATTATATTTAATTTCATTATAATCAAGGCCGCTTTTCGCCAGCGGTTTCTTTATTTCATCCGGATAACCGATGCTGATAATTGACAATATCTTGATGTGTTCGGGGATCTTTAGCAGGCTCTGGATATATTTTTCCGCTGTTTCGCCAGCAGTATGCTTTCGATTTCTGATTTGTATCCAGCAGCTTCCCAGTCCCAGTGATTCGGCAACCATTTGAACGAGTATCGACGCGATGGAAGCATCTTCAATCCAGACATCGGATTTTGTGCTGTCCGCGCATACAACAATACCCAAGGCCGCGCCCTGTAGGAATTTTGAGCCGTGTTCCTTTGAATTTGACAGCATCTTCAGCATGTCTTTATTGTCCACAATAATAAAATTACATGGCTTGATATCTCTGGAAGAAGGTGACCGCAGCAATGACTCCAAAAGCACATCAAGCGTTTTTTTATCTATGGTTTTTTGAGTATATTTTCTAATGCTCCTTCTTATGCGCAATAGTTCTATCATAATTAAATTTCTCCTTTCTTCTTCATGAAACGGCAAACAAAAATTATTAGTCACGCGAAACGAAAAAAACACCCGGAGTGCAGCGATTGGCTGTATTACCCTTGATTTGTACCTTCAAATATTAACGTTTCTACTTGATTATAACGTTTTTGATGTTCTCTTTTGAAGTTTGATAACTTATTTGAGCGCCGTATTTGAATTCCGTAATTGAAACCTGATTTCCCTCAATTTCCGTTATAACAGCATTTTCATGCACGTCACCATTTTTCATTTCAATCCGAACTGGCTTACCGACATAATTATTTAATTGATTCAGGTTAATTTTTTTAGAAGCTCTTTTTTTATTTGATTTTATCTCCTCTGTAACAACCACGTTGGATGAGGATTTTTTCTCGGATTCAATGGTTTTTCCTATTATAATAGCAGGGCACGAGCATGGCTCTTTTACGCCTTTTTCGATGCATTGCGCGTCATCTATAACTAATTCGTGCCAGCCTTTTGATACTTCCTCAGTATGCATGATGAAATGCATCTCAATACCATTCGTCAGAAAGACTTTGGCTCCTGCTGTTACCTTATCTTTGCCCAGCAGCACGCTTTCCGTACTGTCAACAATTCTCTCATTGGGATAGCATTGTTTTGCGAGGCTTACTGCGTAGTTCTTCATTTTTTGGGCGCAAGCAACCTCAACAGATGTAAACATCATAAAAATAAGCAGCAATATTGATATCGCGATATTTTTTCTTGAAGGGAAGTATTTTTTTAATTTATCCATATATGCTCCTTTTCAATATTGTGTTCAGGCGCGGCTGAACGCTCTTGCGAGCATCCGGCTTGCACGGTAATCATTTGAACGTCTTGATTACGACATCATATTTAGGCATAGCATTTCCTTTATATTCTTCTGCATAACGACGAAATCAGCCGGAGCGTAGCGATCGGGTGTATTAACTTTGTTAAACGCTTTTTTATTTAGTCCCTATTAAATATATTTAATCAAGCCCTTTGACGATACGGTCAAAGGGCTTGATATTTCTGATGAACATTTTACGCGCAGTTTTTTATTTCCCGCCTGTTACGACGCAAAAATATCCCTTTCCTAGATTATTTTCTTTAAAAAGCTCGCATGTTGAACAAATACAACCTTTTTCTTCCTTAATGCATTTACTTTTTTCAAAAGCGCAATACATGGCTTCTAGCTCTGCCTTTTTTGAAACATCACTCATCATCGCAATCATATTTCCCGGCATATTCAACATTTTACAGGTAAATGTATAACTCGGACACTTCATGCAGATACATTTTTTAAGATTCTCGTTAGTCTTAGCTACAGTACCCATTTTTGTCACCTCCTGATTTTCCTTTAATGATTTTGTTAAGATATTACCGACAACCCCTTCGACATCTTGAACTATAGAGAATATCTTTTGTAAGTCAATAAAATATTTTTGCAAACCACGCTGTTATATCGGTTAGAATGGCATTTAATTTTTTAACGTTTGAGCTCACTGGTTTTTACGAAGCACAGTGGAGTAAAAACCAGTGCAGTGATTTGTTAGCCATCCATGGTCCGCACGTCCTACTCCGCACAACACGAGAGCTTCGCGGGGTCTTTGAAATACGAAATTGCCGCTATCTTGAGCGCCTCCGCCATCGTCGGATAGACGTGGATCATATCAATGAAATCTTCCAGTTTGGCGCGGAAGCGCATAGCCATCGCCGCTTCGTGGATGACCTCACCTGCGTTGGGCATGACCAGCGAAACGCCTTTGATCTCCTGCGTGTCGCGGGCAATGACAATTTTGGCGATTCCATCAGGTTGATGCGTCGCCCCAGCGCGTGGTACATACTCCAGCGGGATCGTCCCGCACCAGCAACGAATGCCTGATTCAACGGCCTCTTTATCTGTTTGTCCCACCATGGCTACCTGTGGGTCGGTGAAGATGACGCGCGGGATGACTCGGTGATCCACTCTGCGGCGCGCCCCGCTCAGGGCATTCATCGCGGCGATAACACCGTCGTGCGCGCCAACGGGCGTGGCCATTTGGCTTCCCGTATGATCTCCAATCACATCGCCTGCCGCCCAGATATTCGGGACGCTGGTCTGCAATTCGTCATTGACCAAGACATAGCCTCGGTCATCCAATCGGACGCCGACTTCTTCCAGGCCAATGCCATCTGTGTTCGGCTGCCTGCCCGTTGCAATCAGAAGTTTCTGCGCGCTGAAAGTTTGTTCCTTGCCGCTGACTCTGGCTATCACTTCGACTTCGCCGTTTGGTTTCAGCGCGGTGCGGACGGCTTGCGCCTCGGTGACTATATTCACGCCTTCCTTACGCAGAATGAAGGTAAGCACGTGCGAGACTTCGGGTTCGTAGCGCGGCAGGATGACCCGACTGTGCTCTAAAACCGTGACGCGCGTCCCGAAGCGATGGAACATCTGACCCAGTTCGAGAGCGATGTAGCCCCCACCGACGATTATCAGCGAGTCGGGCAGTTCGGTCAATTCCAGCGCTTCGCCCGTCGTCAGCAGGTCGGAGGTCAGGTACGGAACGCGATCAAGCCCTGCGATGGGCGGGATAGCGGGACGTGTCCCAGTCGCAATGAGAATCTGGTCGCCGATCAAAGTTTGTTTTCCCACACGGACGGTGTGCGCATCCGCCAATTCCGCTTTACCATCAAAAACTTTGATGTTATCGTCATCGGTCAAAATAGCTTGATATTTCTTGCCGCGATACGTTGCGACGACTTCCTGCTTTTGGGCGATGAGTTCGGCGAAATGCACGTCCATTTTGACGGGCTTGAGACCAGGGTAGCGCGGGTGCGCCGCCTCCCACACGATGCGCGCCGCCTCGATGAGATTCTTGCTCGGCAGACAGCCGCGATTAACGCATGTCCCGCCCAGCGTGCGCATTTCGGTCATCGCGGCGGTCTTGCCCAACTCCGCGGCACGGATAGCAGCAGCAAAAGCGGTGGAACCAGAGCCTAAAATGACGATATCGAAAGCATTGTTCATAGTGGTCCTCCTTGGTAAAATTGCCGAGAATGCAATAGGTGGCGAACAATTAATATACGTGGTTTGGCTTTTTCCGATTTATGCTTGAAATCATAATCGATTTGAGGCAGAAATGGAAGAGAGATTTCTTAAAAATTACAATCTTCTCGAAAAAACTGCATTTGGCATTTCACGATAATAAAGACTAAAAGCCAAACGGGGTATTATATGGAAAAGTTGTCCAAGCATCATAAAATATCCCGTAGCGGTAAATTACAAAGCGTCATTGATTATTGATTTAAGTCTCGCATTTTTGTCGAGGTTGAAGTTTTGTGGATAACAGGAAGTTAATGCCTACTGAAAATACCTACTGCTTATCAGGCTTGGGGTGTTGTCAAGTTTGATGATTACTGGTTGAAAGAGAGTAACGATAAAGCTCAGCCGCCGATCATAAGCGAGGATAATTTTATCCCGGTGTGATGTGCGAGGCCATGCGTTTGATTTCCCGTGTTATTATAATGTCTTTTTTCTCCCAAAGGTCGTTCAGCCAGCTGTTAAAACGCTTTTTGTATTCCGGATCATCGGGATCCTGACCGCGAAGGCTTGAATCTATCGGCAATACATCTATACGCACAATTATTCGGGATTTTTTGTTGTAGAGGAACTCCCAGGCGTTCTGAGCGCCGTCCGGATAAACGATGGTCACGTCGATAACTTTTCGCATATTTTCACCCATCATGGAAAGAACATACGAGATGCCGCCGGAGCGCGGCTTAAGAAGATGTTTGTAAGGAGATTTCTGCGCGGCATGTTTGGCAGGAGTGAAGCGGGTTCCTTCAACAAAGTTCATTATTGAAGCCGGCTTGTCTTTGAATTTTGCGCATGCCTTTCGCGTGGCTTCGATATCCCTGCCCTTGAGATGCGGCTTCTTTCTTAGAAGTTCGGCAGAGTAGCGCTGCATAAAAGGATAATCAAGCGCCCACCAGGCAAGCCCCAGTATGGGCATCCAGATCAGCTCTTTTTTCAGAAAATACTTAAGAAAGGGAATGCGGCCGTGAAATATTTTCTGAAGGACGATAATATCCACCAATGTCTGATGGTTGGAAATTACGAGATACCATTCATCCGGTTTGAGTTTTTCAAGCCCCTCCACATCATATTCAACATCTTTGATGAGCCCGATAAAGCCGTTGATGCAGTAGATCCATGTATAAGATAGCAAGTTAAGTATGGTATCGAATAATCCACGAGCTGCTCTAAACGGCAACATAAGCTTGAATACAGCGGTTATATATATCGGAACAGCCCAGAAAAGAGTATTAAGAACAAGAAATACTGCTCCGCTTACGCCGCGCAGGAATCCAGGCAGAAATGCCAGCATAGACTATTCTCCTCGTTTTTTTATTTTAACTTAGTGCAGGCTCGTATGTCAATTTCAGAAAAAGTCAATGTAAGAAGCACATGATCTGTCCTCTCTTGTAACACATAAACTGTCCGGTTAGAAGTTACCTCACGGAGGTGACGGATGAGGCGGACAGAGATACTACAGGAGATACGGA
>DSAV01000168.1 GCA_011046295.1 Deltaproteobacteria bacterium
CCCTTTTTTTCTTTTATCGTCATCATGTCCAGCAATGCCTGCGTGGGATGTTCGTGCGCTCCATCGCCCGCATTGATAATTGATTGTTTAACCAAAGAAGCCAGAAGGTGCGGTGCGCCCGCGGCACTGTGGCGGATGACAATGATGTCGGGATTCATTGCTTCCAGGTTTCGTGCCGTGTCAATAAGGGTTTCTCCCTTGACGACAGAACTGGTCGAAGCGGAAATATTGATTGTATCGGCGCTGAGTCTTTTGCCGGCAATTTCGAATGAAGTCCTTGTGCGCGTGCTGGCTTCATAAAAAAGGTTGATGATTGTTTTACCGCGCAGAGTAGGGACCTTCTTGATTTCACGCGTGGAGACTTCCAGGAAGGATTCCGCCGTTTCCAAAACAAGATTAATTTCCTCAGCCGAGAATTGCTGCATGCCGAGAATGTCTTTTTTGTTTAATTTCATGGTAATTACAGGATTATTCAATCGTCTTCTTTTATTATTACTTCATCCGTGCCGTTTTCCTCCGCCAGTTTTACGTCTACGGCTTCCCACAGGGAAGAGGGGAGGTTTTTACCTACAAAATCGGCGCGTATCGGAAGTTCGCGGTGTCCACGATCGATTAATACCGCCAGCTGAATCATTTTCGGGCGGCCAAAGTCAATCAGCGCGTCCATTGCCGCGCGAATCGTGCGGCCCGTGAAAAGAACATCGTCTACAAGAACAACTTTTTTCCCGTTTAACGAAAAGGGGATTTTAGTTTTTCCCAGTCTCGGCGTCTTTTTGGAAGAAGACAAATCGTCGCGGTAAAGAGTAATATCCAGAATGCCCAGGGGGACTTCTCCCGTTTCAATCCCGGATATTTTCTTTTGCAGCCTCTCCGCCAGATGGACGCCGCCGGTTCTGATTCCGACAAGAACAAGGTCTTTAGTCCCTTTGTTTTTTTCCAGAATTTCATAAGCAATTCTGGTGAGACAGCGGTCGATGCCGTCTTTGTCCATTACTGTTTTGACTTTTTTCTTATGTGTCATAGGTGCATGGCTCCGGCAGGCAATAAAAAAGCCTTTTCCCTTGCGGAGAAAGGCTTCATGCGGTATTTGCAGTTATTGTTCATTTTGGGTTCCTTTTTCAATCTCGCCGGATTAAATTAAAAGGTTTTTTTCTATGAGCTGCTTATACAGCCGGAAGGTTTATATGTCAAGATGAAAAATCAGGATTATTGCGGGTTCTTAATGAAGCAATTTGCCCAGGCGATTCCAGCGCAGCTTCCAGAAAATGTTGTCATTTTCCTCGCTGTCCCATGACCAGTAAATAATCAGCGCTTTGCCTTCCACGTCTTTTACGTCCACGAATCCCCAGTAACGGCTGTCGGCGCTTTCATCGCGGTTGTCGCCCATGACAAAAAGAGATCCCTCCGGCACGACAACCGGGCCGTAATTATCGCGCGGCTGCATGGCCGCCGGATAAATCATGTCATCCGAGTAAATACCGTAATTATCCGTGTATTCTTTCTTGTTTATGAATATTTTTTTATTTTTTATTTCGATGGTGTCTCCACCCACGCCGATTACTCTTTTGATGAAATCTTTCGAGCGGTCATGCGGATAAATAAAAACAATGATGTCGTCTTGTTTGGGTTCGGAAACGGGAATGATTGTTTTTCTGACTACGGGTATTTTTATACCATAGATGAATTTGTTAACTAAAAGATGATCTCCTACCACCAGCGTCGGTTCCATAGAACGAGATGGTATTTTATATGCGGCAACCACAAATGTTCTGATAAAGAGAGCGATTAAAATGGCGATAATTATCGCTTCAATATATTCTTGTACTTTTGATTTTGTTTTTTCTTTTCGTTCTTCTTTTGCCATCGTATATTTAAACCTCTATGAGTAAATATTGGTCAGTGAAACGGCAATCATCACAAGAGCCGCCACTCCTTTAATCATCTTTCGAGCACCGAAGGCAAAAAGCGCTCTGCCGGAAACCCGGCGATAAGCTCTCAATCTCCTTTGCCTGGCTAATTCCATGGCCATCATGGCGACGAATCCGCCCAAAAAAAAACCTCCCCACACGCCCGGTCCTCCCCACAAAGGCGTGAGTATAAATATTCCCAGCAGAGCTCCGGAAAATGTAATCCCGTATGTTTTTTTTGTAGTTACCGGTCTATAGGCGCCTTTTGTTACCCAGAATAAATTAATCGCCTCAATAAACAGGACAATCAAAAGCAGGGAAACAATAATTTTCCCATCGATTTTTTCAAAGCCGGTAACGAAAGCGTAAAAAAAGACATCTAAAAAAATGATTACTGTTCCGAGCAAGTCAAAAAAAGTCAGGTAAATGCCAGCAAACAGTATCAGAAAAAAGAGGGTAAAAGCTATATAGCTAAAATCCGGCAATTATCTCCCCTTTTTTTGCACGTTTTCGAAGAAAAGAACAATCGTGCAGGCGATAAAAATAGATGAATACGTGCCGATAACCACGCCAACCAGCAGGGCGACGGAAAGGTCATGGATGACAGGGCCGCCGAAGAAATATAAAGAAAGAACGGTAAGAAACACGGTCAGCGATGTCAATATGGTTCTGCTCAGTGTCTGGTTAATGCTTAAATTAATCAAATCGGCGAGTTTTTTTCGCGCATGTAATTTGACATTTTCCCGAATTCTGTCGAGCACAACTATCGTGTCATTGATGGAAAAACCGATAACAAAAAACAACGCCGCCAAAATCGATATGGTAAATTCTATTTTTAATATGGATACAGCGCCGATGATGATGATTACGTCGTGGATAATCGCGATAATTCCACCCAGCCCGTAGCGGAATTCAAAACGCCAGGCAATGTAAATCAGCATTGCCAGCCAGGAAACAATAACCGCGAAAATTGCTTTTCGCTGGAAATCCATGCCAACCTTGGAGCCGACAACCTCCACTCTTCTTATTTCATAATCCTCGTTAAAGGCGGTGCTTAGAGGTTTCTGCACGTTGGCGTTTAGGAGTTCCTGATCGTGAAGCATTTCCGCTGTTCTGATTAAAAATTCGTTTGTTCCAAACTGCTGGATGATGCTGTTTTCCAAAACTGTTTCCTGAAGGGCGTCCCTAATTTCATCGGCGGAAATATCTTTTTGAAATTTTACCTGGACTATGGTTCCGCCGGCGAAATCGATACCAAGATTCAGCCCGCCGCGAAAAATTACGGAGCCGATGCAGATTATTATCAAGACAGCCGAAAAAATTATCGCGTATTTCATTTTTCCGACAAAATCCAAACTGATACCTGGTTTAATTAAATCCATATTACGTGTCTCCTGCCTGCGTTTATAATAATTAGATGCTTAATTTTTTAATATTAAATTTCGATGTGGAGTAATCAAACAGCACTCTGGTCACAAAGTAAGCGGTAAAAATACTGGCCAAAAGGCCGATAATCAGCGTCACCGCGAATCCCTTCACCGGGCCTGTTCCAAACATAATCAAAAAAGCCGCCGAAACAATTCCGGTAATATGCGTGTCCAGAATCGTAATGAATGCTCTTTTAAAGCCGGTATCTATGGCCAGCCGGATAGTCTTGCCTGTCCGTAATTCCTCTTTTATTCTTTCGAAAATAAGCACATTGGCATCCACGGCCATACCGACAGTGAGCAATAATCCGGCAATGCCGGGCAAGGTAAGCGTGGCTCTAAAGGCCGCCAGAACGCCCAGAACGAGAATAATATTCATAATTAACGCCGAATCCGCGATTGTGCCCGAGAGGCGGTAATAAAATATCATAAAGAAAATAACCAAAAGCGAGCCGATAATCGTCGCCATGATTCCCTGTTTTATCGAATCACTGCCGAGAGACGGACCGACGGTTCTTTCTTCCAGAATATTAACCGGTGCGGGAAGAGCGCCCGCGCGCAGGACGATAGCCAAATCCCGGGCTTCTTCCAGGGTGAAATTTCCTGATATTTGCGCCTGCCCGCCGGAAATCCTTTCCTGAATAACAGGAGCGGAGTGGACGATTCCGTCCAGAACAATAGCCAGGCGCCGGCGGACATTTTCCGCCGTAATCCGGTCGAAGTCAGTGGCGCCTTGGGGGTTGAACGTTAAGGAAACAGTTGGCTCGCCAAAGCGATCGGATATTTGCACCCGGGCGGTTTCCAGAGAAGCGCCGGTAAGCAGTGCCCTGCTTTTTAATAAATAGGGTACGGAACCCCGCTGGCCCGTAACTCTATCACCGTGCCAGCCGTAGGCTATCACGGAGCCTTCAGGAATATTGCCGCGCAGCGCTTCTTCCAGAGAATGTTCGTCATCAACCAGTTTGAATTCCAGAAGCGCCGTTTTTCCGATGAGGTTTTTCGCCCTTTCCGGGTCTTTAATGCCGGGCAGTTGGACCATTATTCTGTTATCGCCCTGGGGGACGATTTCCGGTTCCGTGATGCCGAACTGATCGACTCTGTTTCTTATCGTTTCCAGCGAGTGTTCCACGGTGAGCCTATGCATTTCCATAGCTCTTTTGTCGAGGAATTTTATTTTGATAAGCTGTCCGGAATCTCTGGTGCGGGATGAGGCTATTTCCAGATCAAGGTATTCTTCCCGCAGGATTGTTTCCAGCATCGGCCTTGCCGCGGGGTCGGTTAATTCCATGGATATCATCGGGCCCTTTACTGTTTCCAGATTACGGAAACGCACCTTGTTGTCCATTAAGGATTCTCTGAGGTTTTCGGATTGCCTCTCCAGCATTGATTCCAGTGCCTTTTCGGTATCCACTTCCAGAACAAGATGCATGCCGCCTTGCAGATCCAGGCCCAGGTGGATTTTTTCCTTGGGCAGATATTTGTTCCAGGGCGATGGAACATTCTCGACGAAAGAAGGCAAGAGAAAAACGATGGCGCCGAGAAAGACAATTAGAGCGATGGATATCCTGACCTTTAAAGATGTGAACATGGGTCTCGTCCCTTTCTGAATTTATTCTCTCGGCGCGGGCGCTCCCGCTTTTTGAATGATTGATCCGATGGCGCCGCGCGAAACTTTGATTCTGACTTTATCCGCGATTTCCAGGGTGACAACTGCGTCTGTCAGCCCGGTGATTTTTCCGTGAATGCCGCCGCTGGTCATTACCGTGTCGCCGTAGGCAAGATTGTCCAGAAGCGCTTTGTGTTCTTTTTGTTTTTTCTGCTGAGGACGAATGAGCAGCAGGTAGAAAATTGCGAATATTATCACCATGGGGATGATGAAGCCCAAACCGCTTTCCCCGCCGCCTCCTGCGCCGCCCGGGTTACCACCCATTGCGTATGCTATTGATGTCAATTTAAAATCCTCCTTTGTTTGTCAAAAATTCTTCTTTAAATTCTGTAAACCGATTTTCATTCAATGCCGCCCTGATTTGTTCCATGAGGTTCATATAGTAGCGGATATTGTGAATGGTGTTCAATACCATAGCCAGTATCTCTCCGGCAAGAAAAAGATGCCGTAAATATGCCCTAGAATAATTTTTGCAAGTATAGCAATCACATGTTTCGTCAAGCGGAAGGTCGTTTTCCCGCCAGCGGGCGTTTTTTATAACAATCTTTTCTGTATTTGTAAACAATAATCCGTGGCGCGCCGAACGTGTTGGCATGACACAGTCAAACAAGTCAGCTCCGCAGCCCACTGCAAAGACAATGTCTTCCGGCGCTCCGATACCCATAAGGTAGCGGGGTTTCGCCTCCGGCAGCAAATGCGCGGTTGCTTGGGCTATCTCATACATGATTTCTTTTGGTTCGCCAACACTTAATCCGCCCAGGGCGTAACCTTCAAAATTGAGTTGCGCCATTTCATTTACGGCATGCTTGCGTAAATCAGAGTAGGCGCCTCCCTGAATAATGCCGAAAAGCGCTTGAGTATCATTTCTTCTGGCTTCGCGGCAAAGTTTTGCCCAGCGCAGCGTCAAATCCAATGATTCCTGCGCGTGTTTTTTGGTTGCCGGATAGGGCGTGCAATCATCCAGGCACATCATGATATCGGAATTTAGCGCTTCCTGAATTTCAATGGCTTTCCGGGGCGTAAGTAAGTGCTGGGAGCCGTCAATATGCGAGCGAAACATGACGCCTTCAGGCAGAATTTTGCGCAGCTTTGTCAGGCTGTAAACCTGGAAACCGCCGCTGTCGGTGAGAATAGGGTGAGGCCAGTTCATGAATCTATGCAGTCCGCCCAGCTTTTTTATGGTTTCATGGCCGGGCCGCAGATAAAGGTGGTAAGTGTTGCTCAGAATAATTTCGGCGCCGCATCTTTTCATCTCTTCGGGCGGGAGTGATTTGACCGTTCCTTGGGTGCCGACCGGCATGAAAGCCGGCGTATTTACCGTGCCGTGAGCCGTGGTTATTTTGCCCAGGCGCGCGAAGCTGGAAGCGTCTTTCTTCAGGATGTTGAATTCATGTTTCATTTGTTTAATTCTAAATAATCAGCATGCTGTCACCGTAACTGTAAAAACGATAGCCGTTTTCCACCGCGTGTGCATACGCTTTTTTTATAAGGTCTGTGCCGGCCAAGGCGCAGACAAGCAAAAAAAGCGATGATTGCGGCAGATGAAAATTGGTGAGCAGTGCGTCCACTTTTTTGAATCTGTAGCCGGGGTAAATAAAGAGGTTGGTGAAACCGGCCTGCGCCTGAACCTGCCCGTTTGTGTCCGTGGCGCTTTCCACAACTCTGGTGGAAGTAGTTCCCACGGCGATGACGCGGCGCGCATTGTTGATCATTGCCGCCGCGGCAGCTTTTATCTCGTAATATTCTTCTTCCATCGAGTGGTTTTCTATTTCTTCGGTTTCAATCGGCAAAAAAGTGCCCGCGCCGACGTGCAGGGTTACCGCAGCTATCTGTATTTGTTTTGTCTTGAGTTCCTTCAGCACGGATTCGGAAAAATGCAGGCCGGCAGTGGGCGCGGCGACGGAGCCGGGATTTTTGGCATAAATCGTCTGGTATCTTTCCATGTCCATGACGTTTCGCCTGTCGTCTTTTTTGCGCTTTATATAAGGTGGCAGGGGGGCATGTCCGAAGCGTTTCAAATATTCGTCAAAAGATTCCTTGCCGGTAAATTCCACCAGCCATTTTTTATCTGATATTTTATCAACCACTTTGGCTGTGTTTTCATTCTGCAGAAGGATCATATCATTTATATGCATTCGTTTAGACGGTTTAATTAGGACTTCCCACGTTTGGCTGAAATCATTGTCCGCTTTTTTCGCCAAAAGCAATATTTCCACGTTCGCCCCGGTTTGTTTTTTCCCGAAAAGACGCGCGGGAATAACCAGGGAATCATTGACGACCAGTACGTCTCCGGGGTGCAGAAAATCAGGCAGTTGGTAGAAATATCCGTCGGCTATTTTACCTTCCGGCCTGTTTAGGCGCAGCAGCCGGGAAGCGTCCCTTTTCGGACGCGGTTTTTGGGCAATCAGTTTTTCCGGCAGGCAATATGAAAAATCTTTTAATTTCATGTCCTTTTTTTTGCAGACGAAAATATGCGGCAAATAAACAGAATGTCCGGCAATTGTCAATGGAATTGCTTCACCGGCGTCCCATATACAGCAAAATCATGCCGATGATAATGGCGGTAATGCCGATAAATCGCAGTGTCGACTCAGGCATTGCCGATATTTTCACGAGATATTCTTTCAGTTTTTCCGGAAAAACAAAATACGGAAGGCCTTCAATTATAAAAATTATTCCCACGGCACAAAGAAAAAAATCCAAATTTTATATCCCCCTGCATTTAGATTCATTCCAGATATCATCCATTTCGGATAAAGTCGCTTCCCGCAGAGATTTGCCGCGTGCGCGTAGCGTTTTCTCCACATGAGCAAATCGCCTCAAAAATTTGTTTGTTGTTTTGGTCAGCGCCGTTTCCGCGTCAACTTTCAGAAAACGCGACAGGTTGACCAAAGTAAAAAGAACGTCTCCCATCTCTTCCTCGATTCTGCCGTGATTTTTGTCGTTCAGCGTCGCGCTCAATTCTTCCAGTTCTTCCTCAACTTTTTTTAGCACATCATCGGTTTGCGGCCAGTCGAATCCGTACGATGCCGCAAGTGAAGTAATCTTCTGCGCCCGCTTCAGCGCCGGCAATGTTTTCGGCACGCGGGTGAACAAATTTCCATTTTTATTTTTTTGCCCGAGCTCCTTTTCCTTGATTTTTTGCCAGTTGTCTTTTACTTCCCGCACCGAAGAAACTTTTTCGTTACCGAAAACATGAGGGTGGCGCCGTATCATTTTTTCTCTGATTTCTTGTAATATATTTTCGAGGGAAAATATTCCTTTTTCCTCGTAAATAGCCGTCAGAAACATAATTTGAAAAAGCAAATCTCCCAGCTCTTCTGAGACACCGTTATGGTTTTTCCCTTCGAGGGCGTCGATAACCTCATAAGCTTCTTCCAGAATGTATTTGCCGATATCCTTTGGTTTTTGTCTTTTGTCCCAGGGGCATCCCGCGGGCCCGCGCAGCGTTTTTATCAGATTTATTAACTGATGGAGCTCCTGGAAGGTTTTTTCGTCTTTTTTCACCTTTATTAGTCTCGTTCTGATAAAATGAACTTCGCCCAAAAAGAAGATGGCCGCCTTTTTAGGCGAATTTTTCCGGAAAGTAGCATATATATTTGCGGCGGGCAACCGGGACATTTTCGGGCATGTTTACCTGAGGTAACTTTTTTAAAATCCTGCAAAAGTTGCACTTGACAAAGGCAATAGTCGGCTTATTATCAATTATTGGATGAAGATATAGTAATAACAATAACTACAAATAAAAATATCCAAATTAATCTTGACAAGGCGGCTAAGAGACGTTATCACTTGCATAACTTTAACAAAAAGGGAAAGTCCCGGAAGGTTAATCATTTGAAAGGAGGAAATATTTCAATGAAAAAGTTATTAAGCATAGTCGTGGTATTACTTTTGGTGGTTTCTTTTGCGGTAATAGGCTGCAAAAAGGAAGAGCCCGCGCCGGCCGTTGATGCTCCGGCGGTGGAAGAGCCGGCTGATGCGCCCGCGGAAGAAGCTGCGGGAGAATAAAAGAATAATCATTATTTGTATTTTTGAGGAAAAACCGGGCATCCGAAAGGGACCAGCCCGGTTTTTTTCTGTGCGAGCATGGATTTATGTTTACAAAAGAGTCTCGAAGGCGGTTTGTCTGAAAATTATCAGTATGTAGGAGGCCATTTCATTTAGCCTTGACAAGCTAATAAATAGAAGTTATTCAATGGCGAACTTTTGTTAAGGGGTAAAAAACACGAAGCTAATCATGGAAAGGAGGAGAGATTCGAATGAAAAGATTTATAACCATTATTCTGGTAATATTTTTAGTCGCTTCTTTTACACTGTTAGGATGCAAGAAAAAGGAAGAGGCGGCGCCGGCGCCTGAGGTTCCGGTGGCCGGAGAAGTAGATGACGACCTGCCTTCGGTGGATGATGATTTAGTGCCGTGGACTCCGCCCGAGGAAGAATAATCCTGAAAAGTAAAGAAAAGACCGGGCCTCTGTAGGGAAACAGGGTCCGGTTTTTTTCAAAAGTGGATTAATTGAGAAAAATATGCTATAAAATCATCCAGCTTGGAAGTTTTTAAAAAGAGCCTAAACATTAAAAAGAAGCAATATCTGCTTAATTCCGGAGGTGTTTTATGTCGCAAGACGGAGGAGATTTTTTAAAAGGCCTGATTTTTGGAGGGCTGGCGGGAGCGATAATCGGGATCTTATACGCGCCAAGAAGCGGCAGGGAGACACGCGAAGAACTGACGCATAAAGCCGATGAGCTCATAGCCAGGGCCAAGGAAGAATATGAAAAAAACAGAGAGGACTACGAAGCGGCCTATAGGCGGGTAAAGGAAGCCGGGGAGCTGATAAAACATAAAGCCTCAGAGGTGGAAGAAAAAATCGGCAAGCTGACCCAATCAGGAAAAGAAACCGCAGAGGACAAAAAAAAAGATTGAAGAAGGCGCTTGACGCGGGAGTTGAAGCGTATAAGGGAAAAAAGAAAAAGAAACAAGTTTAATCACAAAAGGATGAATCCATGACCCTGGAAACTTTTTTGTTGGTTCTTTGTGTCGTTATTATTTTACTGGCCCTGGTGTTTCTGCCCATTGCCTGGCAGTTATGGCGCACGGCAAAAAATGCGTCGGCAACGCTGGAAACCCTTAACGGTAATTTACCGTCCATTTTGAAAAACATGGAAGAAATGACCGGCAATATCAATCAATCCACCACGACAATCAATAATGAAGTGCAGACTCTTTCCACCGCCTTGAACAGAGTTTATTCGTCGGCCAGTTCCATTATCGGTGATGTTCGCAGTCTCAGTATCTCGCCCCGGGCGGTAAAAGGGTCTTTTTTGCAGCTAATCAACAGCGGACTGGCGATAGCAAAAGGCGTGCGTGTCTTTCTTGATGTTTTTCTTGACAGGAAATAAATTTTTCGAAGAAAAATGGCCAAGGTGACTTTTTCCAGCAAGTGGGGACGTGTCAACGCCCGGAAAAAAGCGGACCCGGCGAAACCGGAGTCCAAGCCGGCTGAAGATTTGGTACGCGATATAAAGAAAAACCAAAAACAGGCGGCGGGTGAAGACTACCGCGAAAAATCGCTCGCCCTGCACGGCCTTCACTGCGCGCGCTGCGGCCGCGACTTTGAAGCTTCCCAAAGGCATCTTTTAACTGTCCATCACAAAGACGGCAATCATCACAATAATCCTCCCGACGGAAGCAACTGGGAAAATCTTTGTGTCTATTGCCATGAAGACGTTCACAGCCGCGGGGTTCTGGGGGATTATTTGCGAGGTGAAGCTTCTTCCAAAGAAGTCAGCCTGGTTTATGAAGACGCATCCGGCACAGGCGGCTTTGGCCCCATGGCGGACAAACTCAGACAAGCCCTGCAGAAAAACAAAAAATAAAATCAGTTAACCGTAATTTTCAGATTATCTTTTTCTTTTACCAGCTTGTCGCCCACGGAAGTTTGGCAAAACACGCAGCTGTAATCGTACTTTTCTCCCTGGGGGAGAATCAGCAAAAGCCTTTTTCTCACCGGCACGGATTTTTTGCATTGGGGGCAGAATAATTCTGTGGCGTCAAAATCGGAATAAGACTGCATCATTTGCCGCGTTCACCATCCGGGATTTTTTTCCAGTTATCAAGCCAGACGTGCGCTTCGCTGTCGCTGGGCGCGCGCCAGTCGCCGCGCGGAGAGAGGGAGCCCCCGGAACCAACCTTCGGGGAATTGGGCACGCAGGAGCGTTTGTACTGCGTGGTTTTGAAAAACCGGTACAGATAAACGTATAGCCATTTTTTTATTTCTTTTATGGAATAAGATTTTCTTTTCGCGGGCACAACATCCGGCCATTGCCCCTTTTCCTTATCGTGCCAGGCGCAATAGGCCAAAAAAGCCACTTTCGTCGGCAGATAGCCGTAGCGGGTGATAAAAAAGTTATTGAAATCCTGCAGTTCATAGGGCCCGATGGTTTCTTCCGTTTTCTGGTGCGGTTCACCGTTGGCTTTTCCCGGCACAAGTTCGGGCGAAATTTCGGTTTCCAGGATATCACTAAGAATCTGGGAAACTTCGTCGGAAAATTGTTCGGTGCGCGCCACCCAGCGGATGAGATGCTGGATGAGAGTTTTCGGGACACTGGCATTCACGTTGTAATGGGACATGTGATCGCCGACACCGTATGTGCTCCAGCCCAGAGCCAGTTCGCTCAAATCACCCGTTCCCACCACAAGGGCGTCCCTCATGTTTGCCAGCCTGAAGAGGTGCGCCGTGCGCTGTCCGGCCTGAACATTTTCGAAAGTGACGTCGTATAAATCTTCCCCGTCGGTGAAGGGGTGCGCGATATCCTTGAGCACCTGCACGCAGGCGGGCTTGATGTCCAGTTCGTTCGCTTCCACGTCCAGCGCCTTCATCAGTTTATGGGCGTTTTGGTAAGTCTTGGCCGAGGTGGCAAACCCCGGCATGGTGTAAGCTTTGATATTTTTACGCGGCAGATTCAAGACATCCATTGTTTTCGCCGCCACAATGAGAGCGTGCGTGGAATCCAGGCCGCCGGATATGCCGATAACCAGATTTTTTATGCCGGATGCCGCAAGCCGCTTGGCCAGACCCTGCACCTGGATATTGTAAGCTTCGTAACAGCGCTCATCGCGCCGGGCGGTTTGGGCGGGGATGTAGGGATAGCGCGGGTATTCTCTGTGCAGGAGGAGCCGCTCTTTGGGGATTTCCACGCTGAAGAGCGCTTTGCGCAAGGAAGCGACTCTATTTTTGTGTTCCTGCGCGTTTTGGCCAAACGTGTTGAGTCTCATCCTGTCCTGGGCCAGCCGGTCGAGGTCAATGTCGCTGTAAATAATCTGGGCATGCGGCGCGAAGCGGGCGGATTCGGCCAGGAGGTTGCCGTTTTCGTAAATCATGGCGTGTCCGTCCCACGCTAAATCCGTTGTGGATTCGCCCCCGCCCGCCGCGGCGTAAAGATAGGCGGCAACACAGCGGGCGGACTGGTTGGCGGCCAGCTGGTGGCGGTATTCGGATTTGCCGATGGTGACATTGGAAGCGGATAAATTGCCGATGAGGGTGGCTCCCGCCATGGCCGCGAAGGAGGAAGGCGGCACGGGCACCCACGCGTCTTCGCATATTTCAAAAAATAATCTGAAATTATCGATATTGGCACACTGGAAAATTATATCATTGCCGAGGGGAATATCTTTTTGTCCGGCCAGATCGATGTGTGAAGAAACCGCGCCGCGGGCGTCGGTAAACTGTCTGGCCTCGTAAAATTCGCGGTAGTTGGGCAGGAAGGATTTTACCGCTACGCCCAGAATTTTGCCGCGGTAAAAGACGATAGCGCAGTTAAAAAGCCGGCAATCAACCCGCAGGGGAGCGCCCACAGCCATAATGAGATTAATCTTTTCCGAGGCTTTTTTGATGGTCAGCAAAGCCTCTTCCACGGCGCGCAAAAGGGCGTCCTGGTGGAATAAATCTTCATTGGAATAGGCACTAAGTCCCATCTCCGGAAAAACAGCCAGGATTGCTTTTGCGGCCGCCGCTTCGCGCGCCAGCTTCAGAGTTTCCCTGGTGTTGAAGGAAACATCGGCAACTTTTAATTCAGGCACGCACACCGCGGCGCGGATAAAGCCGTGATTGTACAAATTGAAAAACCCATCTGTCTTTTTTTCCGGCATTAGCTTATCCTTTCTCTAAATAAGCGTAGGCGCTGTGGTTATGGATGCTTTCAAAATTTTCCGCCTCGATGCTGTACCAGGTAAATGTGTCGTCCTCATTTAGTTTCAGCGCCACGCTGCGCACGATGTCTTCCACGAATTTCGGGTTTTCATACGCCTTTTCCGTGACGTATTTTTCATCCGTGCGCTTTAAAAGAGAGTATACCTCACCGCTGGCCGATTCTTCCACCATTTTTATGACATCTTCTATCCAGAAAAACCTGTCGAAGCGCACGTTCACGGTGACGATGCCGCGCTGGTTATGTGCGCCGAATCTGCTGATTTCGCGCGAGCAGGGGCACACGGTGGTGACAGGCACTCTTACGCCGACGAGGAAATCGGTTTTTTCGGCGCTGTTTTCCCCGGCAAAAAGGCAGCGGTATTCCATCAGGCTTTTCGCGCCGGAGACCGGCGCCGTCTTTTCAATGAAATAGGGGAATTTTATTTCCATGTGCGCCGACTGCGCGGAGAGTTTGCGCCGTATCTTTTCCAGAATAGTCTGAAAAGTCTTGATGCTGATTTGTCCCTGGAATTCGTTGAGCACTTCGACAAAGCGGCTCATATGCGTGCCCTTGAAATGGCGCGGGAGGTTGACATACATGTTGATGGACGCGTTGACCGGCTGGGTGCCGCGCGCGCGGTCCAATACGATCAGCGGGTATTTGATGTTTTTCACCCCGACTTTTTCAATGTCGATATTGCGGAAGTCTTTCTGGCTTTGAATGTCAATCATTTTTAACTGGTGCTCAGGCTGAAGATGTTTAGGCCTAAAGTTTTTAATTTTCAGTCCGGCATTAGAGACTGTGTCATAATGTCTTTGCGAGGAAGTGTAACGACCGAAGCAATCTCTTATCTATTCGATATTATATGGATTGCCGCGCTCCCTGCGGGAGCTCGCAATGACAAATGATGATTGCGACACAGTCTCATTCGCCGGATTCCGCCCCGCCGTGGCAGGGCTACACCTTCAGTCTAATCTCCTTTATAAGTTACATAAGCGTTTTCCGATTCCCAGACTTTTACGCTCGTTACCTTTACTCCTTCTTTTTTTGCTTGGGGTTCTATTTTCCCCGCGATGTAGCGCGCGACGTTTTCCGCCGACGGGTTGAGATTGGCGAAAAAAGGAATTTCATTGAGGTGCTTGTGGTCAATTTCCTCCAGAAGTTCATCGAGCCACTTTTTGGCCAGGCGAAAATCAATCAGCAAGCCGGCCTCATTGAGCTGTCCGGCCCCGACGCTCAGCTCCACTTTGAAATTATGCCCGTGCAGCTCTTCGCATTTGCCTCCCACCTGCGAGAGAATATGCGCGGCGGAAAATGATTTAATTATCGTAACTTCGAACATTTCGGTATTCCTTATTCTGAATTTTCGCCAAACTACCATAATTTTGGCATTACGGGAAATAATTTTGTTTGAAATACGCAAAGACTTTTATTTTATTGTCATTTTAAAGCTGGGGATTGCCTGTCCGGTATGATATGGGTGAAATAAGCCTGATTTTGGTGAAAATGCCCGGTTTTTTTACGTTTTACCGGTTAAATTTTCCGGCCGGAAACAGGGAATAAAAACTTTCTGCCCGGTATATTGTTAAAAAACAAGACATTTTAATAATGGCGCGGCTTTTTCATTATCTGGCATGTCAATTGCTTTATAGTAGCTCGAAAGGTAATTTATTATTAAAAGAAGAGTTAATCGGGGAGGTGAAGAGTTAATTAAGAGTTGGACAAAAGCGTTAAAATGTAGTAGAAAACAGACAGAAATCAAAAAAATTTTAAGGCTTAGATAAGCAAGGAGGAACATTATGTTGAAGTATTTTACTAAAAAAGAGGGAGAGAAAGGTTTTACGTTGATTGAGCTGATGATCGTCGTGGCTATTATCGGTATATTGGCGGCCATCGCCATTCCGCAGTTCACCCAGTACCGAAGAAGAGGCTGGGCGGCTTCTTTAAACGCGGATGTAAAAAATGCGTTTACTGCATCAGTAGCTCTTATCGCAGATAACCCTGCTATTGCAGATATGGACTGCACTGCTGCTGCTGGAACAGGTTTGCAATCAGCTGGGTACCGTCCGACCACATATGATGGTGTTCCTGTTACGTGTACCGTTGATTGGACTGACATCAATAACTATACAATTACCATTTCAGAACCGGCTGGTGCGAATTGGGGACTTGCAACACAGGCATCAGCTATTATGGCAGTTGCAGGTGGCACTGAAACATTGACTCTGGCAAGGCCGTAATGAGAGTTTTAAATATTTTGAAACCATAGAGGGCGTTGTGAAACGCCCTTTTTTTATATTAATTTTTCTGATAAACTTATTCGGCATTGAGGGGACTTAACTGGAAACCAGGGGAAATGGCCCTGGCCGGTTTATTTATCGATTATTTTGGAGCCATGCAATAATTAATTAGGGAACAAATATTTTTAAAATACGGCAGTTAGTCCGGGATAAATTAATTAAGTGACCTGCCCTGTTGGCGTCACATCAGTGCGCAATAACAAATTATCTTGAAATATTTTGTAGGCAAAACATTGAAGATTTCAGCATCAAAAGTAGTCTTGGGAGTCATTGCGCTGGGTATTGGAGGGTTTCTCATTTTGGGGGGATGGGGAGGCTATTCGGATTATATGAGTACCAGGGACTTTAGCGGTCTGGCACTGGGAAAAGTGGCGGGAAAGCACTTTCAGCGGGGATCAGACGGCAATACATTATACTATGTTGACTATCGCTTTACACCCGCCGGGGGAAATGAAATCACGGCAACAGGCGAAATATTCAAGCAATCATGGGATATACTCAAAGACGGTGACTCATTGCAAATCAGATATGATCCGGCAGATTCACAGCGTAATTTTCCCGCTGGAACCGGCGGAGCGTCGATCATTTACGCTGTTTTTATTTTTGTTTTGGGTATGGTTTTTTTAGTTTTTGGGGTGTCAAATTTGATGGTTGGTTTCAAGTGGCGGCGCTCTGTACGTTAGAAATATCTGTTTTATTGGGCATCCATTTGACTGGCTTGATCCGGCTACACCGTCAAAACTAGTCAGTGTTGTTGAAAAAGCCGGCTTGTTTTTGGAAAGAGTTCCGCTAGCGCGCGAATTCGCCGGTTCCTTGCATATTTTAGCTCGCCGGCCAGGATAGATTTTACGAATTGCCTCAAATAAAATGTTACCGAAGGGGTTGATAAAAGAGGTTCGTTGCCTCAAAAACCGATGTTACCGAGAAGAGAATCGGAAACGGAGGTTTTTATATGAGTCCCCAGGCTAAG
>DSAV01000050.1 GCA_011046295.1 Deltaproteobacteria bacterium
ACGCGGTAGTAAGAAGCCTGGAAATCATCGGCGAAGCCGCAAGAAACATACCTGATGAATTGCGGCAACAATACAAGGATATCCCCTGGAAAAGAATGGCGGGCATGCGCGATAAACTTATTCACGGATATTTTGGCGTTGATTATGAATCTGTTTGGGCTGTGGCCACCGAGCGCATACCTGAATTAAAAAAACCCCTCCAAAAAATGATCAAAGAACAATCCGGCAAAGGATAAATACTGCCGCAAGTGATTTTTTATATCATTACCTTTAAACTGTTTGGTTTGCCGTTTACCACGTAAGGGGTATGAAGGATAAAAATCATTTTTTTATGTTAACGCTTTTTGCGCGAATAATATGAAAAATACTAAATCGAATTCAGGCGAATGAGAAAAAACATCCGGAGGCTTATAAAATGATCGGCGAAATAGTATTGGTCCTCTTGTTTGTCATGTTCTTAACAGCAGGTGTGAAAGTTGTATCGGAATATCAAAGAATCGCCGTATTCAGACTGGGGAGATATTTCGGCATAAAAGGTCCGGGGCTGATTGTAATCATACCAATCATTGATAAATGTTATAAATTTTCTATTGGCGATTACGGTCAGCTAATCGGCGACAACACAGGAAAATTCAAAGAGGCGGAAGTGCCAGTTGAATATAACACAAAAATTCATGTTGGTTCACAAATAAAAATCAGCGGCTTTTCCAACAACAAAATCCAGGTAACATTAGATGACGATCAAGGACGAAGAATCAGATGTGAAAAATGCGGCCATGAAATGAGAATATAGCCTACGCGTATTTCTAATTTTTTATTGAAAGGATTGCAAGCAAATGAAAGTTCTCACCATATTCTACATACTTAACGCGATGCTGTTGCTGTTGCATGAAATCGAATCCGCTTATGAAAAAGAATGGGAAATACTCAAAATCCCCGGCAAGATAACTTTTTTCCTGATATTGCATATACCCATAATATTGTTAATATTTTACGGTTTATTAGAAATTGAAAAGCTCTCTCCAATCGGTTTGTGGCTGGGCGTAATAACTGGAATCGGAGGGGTAATTCCATTTTTGGTTCACAAGATATTGGTGAAACGTAAAGAGAGCTTCAATTTGCCGATATCCAATATCATTATATACTCGAACATCATAACAGGTATTGTAACTATTATTTTATCGGCGCGTCTCCTCGCCTGAAAATTACGCAAGATGAATAACCTGATTATTACCCAAGCACAAAAAGAAGATTTGCCTGCTATCCTTGATATTCAGAAAAAAGCATTTCTGGAAGTAGCCAGAATTTTTCATCTGAAAACCATGCCCCAGATAGAGCAGACGCTCGAGAGCATCAGGGATGAATTTGATAAATGGATTTTTTTGAATGCATCATTAATCAATTTACAATCAGCAAAAGAACTGGATTCCCGCTTTCGCGGGAATGACACCCTGCGTATGCCGGGCGGGAATGACACTTGTGCAAAAATAGTAGGCTCTGTGCGCGCTTATTGCAAAGATGGAACCTGCTACATCCACAGGCTGGTCGTCCTGCCCGAATATCAAAATAATGGAATCGGTAAGGCATTGATGTCTGAAGTCGAAAAAATGTTTAAAGACAAAGTAACTCGATATGAATTATTCACCGGCTCGCAGGATCATAGAAACCTGTATTTGTACAAAAGATTGGGCTACAAGACTTTCAAAACAGAAAAGCATAACAAAGAAATATCCTTTGTATATATGCGAAAAAGCGTGTAAAATCAGCCTCAAGTAGAGAATAAATATAATTTCCGGAAAAGCACTATCTTTGTCAAACCTTTTTCTGCTGTAGCAAATATTTGTTTTCTATAAAGAAAGAGAAATAATGTCTCCAGAATTATTTGTAATTATTTATGATTTAATCCTTTTTACCGCTTTTGCAGTGGTCACGTGGATTGTCGTGGTCAGCTGGCGCTGGCGCAGTGCTCCCGGTTCCAAAGCCCTGATGATCATGATGAGCGGCATGGGTTTTTGGACATTATGTTACGCCCTTCATCTTTCCACCGTTTTCCGCCCCGAACCTTATTTCTGGTCAAAGCTCATGTTTTTGGGCGTGGTCATGGTGCCTGCGGGGTTTCTGGTATGGGCTTCGCGCTACACCAAATACGACGGCTGGATTAACAGGCTCACCATCGGCCTGCTCTTTATCGAACCGGTTGTTTTCAACATAATCGTCTGGACCGACCCCTGGCACAAATGGTTTTCCGGCAATTTTACCGCAACCGGAATTCTGGGCATAGCTTTCTGGCTGCACAGCTTTTATTCCTATACATTGCTGGCCATTGGCGGCGTGATGCTTTTTCTTAACTGGCTGCACGTTCATCACCTACACCAGAAACAGGCGCTGCTGGTTTTGCTGGCATTGCCGCTTGCCTGCACCGCCAATCTGATTTCTATCTTCGGGCTCACGCCTTTTAAGGGACTTGATTTCTCGCCTTTAGGTTTTCTTGCCGCAGGGATCATTTTTACTTACGCGCAGTTGCGCCATCATCTTTTCGATCTTGTCCCTCTTGCACGAAACATAGTGTTTGAATATATGCGTACGGGTATAGTTGTTCTGGATGAGCGGAATCGCATACTGGATATAAATAAGACGGGAGAGAAATTAATGGGAACAACAATCGGCATCTCTCTGGGCAAAGATATCGCCGCTATACTGCCTGAACAGCAGGAATCACTTTCACAGATTACCGCAAAAAAAGAAGCCCGCCTGGAATTTATAGCCAGGAATCCGGAAGAAAAAAATATAGAAATATCTTCCAATATTCTCTACGACAGCCAACGCCAGTCTTACGGGAAAGTAATCGCACTGCGCGATATCACCGATATGAAGCAAACTGAAAACGCGTTGAGAAGAACAAACGAAAACCTGTCCCAAAAAATCGCGGAAATAGAAGCCTTGCAGATAAAATTGAAGGAAGAAGCGATACGCGATCATCTCACCGGCCTTTACAACAGAAGATTTCTGCAGGAAACCTTAAACCGTGAAATCGCGCATGCGGATCGCGCGCGTGTGCCGCTCGGCTTGGCGATGATTGATCTGGATCATTTTAAAAATATTAACGATACCTACGGACACACGCTGGGAGATCTTTTTTTAACCAGCCTCTCGAGACTGCTCGACCAAAAGACGCGCAGCACTGATGTCTGCTGCCGCTATGGCGGAGAAGAATTTGTCATCGTCATGCCCACCGCTTCTCTGGAAGAAGCAGCGCAGCGTGTCGATCAATTGCGTGTTGAATTCGGCAAAATCAAAATTGAAACAGGGAAAAAGGAAGTAAGCGTTACATTATCGGCGGGAGTGGCCTGCTATCCTCTGCATGGCGATAACGATAAAAGCCTGCTGGATGCCGCCGACCGCGCTCTTTACACGGCCAAAGCAAAAGGACGCAACCGCGTTGTTGTGGCTAAATAATATTAATCGACTAAAGGAGCAAACAATGCCCCACATTATTGTAAAACTCTATCCGGGTAGATCAGAAGAGCAAAAAAAAGAACTCGCGGAAAAAATCGCCGAGGACGTTGTCGCTATCGCTAAATGCGAAGAAAAAACAGTTTCCGTCGCTTTTGAAGAAATCCTGCCGGAAGATTGGCCACAAAAAGTTTACAAGCCTGATATCCTGAACAAGCAAAATAATCTTTACAAAAAACCGGGATACAATCCTTTTAAATAGCTCACAAATAAGTTTTAGGGAGTAAAAAAATGCCTTATTCGGAAATTTTATTAAATATAGAAAACAGTATCGCGACAATTACGCTTAACAGGCCACAGGCGATGAACAGCTGGACACAGCAGATGGCGCGCGAAATGGGCGCGGCGCTTCTTTCATTGGATAGAGACGATTCCGTGCGCGCCATCGTGATAACCGGAGCCGGAAAAGCGTTTTGCGCGGGCGCTGATTTAAGCGGTGATGTCACTTTCAAAATTGGTGAGGCGGAAGATGAAGAAACCAGGCGCGCTTCTCTGGCCTTTCCCACCGTGATGCCCTGGCAGATAAGAAAACCGGTAATCGCGGCGATTAACGGGCACGCCATCGGCGTGGGAATTACCTTTGCCCTGAACTGCGATATACGTTTTGTCGCCAAAGACGCGAAGATTCAATTCGCGTTTGTGCGCCGCGGAATAACGCCGGAACTTTCTTCTCATGTTATTGTGCCGCGCGTGGCTGGTTTTTCGCGCGCGGCGGATTTAATGCTTACCGGCAGAATGATTAGCGGAGATGAACTTGCCGAAATGGGGCTGGCATCAAAAGCGCTTGGCGCGGATGATGTTTTGCCCGCGGCGCTGGCGCTCGCCCGTGAGTTCCATAAAGCCGCGCCCGTATCCGTGGCCATATCTAAAAGACTTTTGTGGGATTCTCTTACATCTTCAGTAGCCGATGTTGACGCGAAGGAATTTAAAATATTCGAATGGGTATGCAACAAACCCGACGCGCAGGAAGGAATAGATTCTTTTCTGCAAAAACGTGGTCCAAAATGGAAAATGTCGGTCACGCGTGATTTTCCGGATATTTATGATTAAAATTAATTACGGTTTTTTCTGAGGACCAAGCCAGGGCCTGGTATTGTCCAGAAGATAATCGTCGCTGCATTCCACCATACATTCCAGGCAAAGATGAACCATCATCTGGCTTTCGATATGCCGGACAATCAGCAATCTTTCCGCATTATGGCTGCAACAAAAACATTTGTCGGGCATGTCTTTTTCATGAAAACGATAGCTGTCTTCATCGTAATATTTCATAGATATTCTCTCAAGTGATTCCGACTATAACCGAAATCATCTGTTTTTCAAACAGGAAAAATTTATTTTTGATTATTTTTCGCGTTGATGTCGGCAGGAAATGTCAGGATGCACGTTGTCCCTTCATTTTCTTTGGACAATATTTCAATTCTGCCATGATGCGATTCCATTATTTTTTTACAAAAAGCCAAACCCAGTCCCGAACCTCTTTCCTTTTCATTTTTTCCTTTAACCCTGAAAAAAGGCTCACAGATAAAAGGTAGTTTGTCTTGCGGGATGCCGCATCCGCTGTCTGCCACTTTCACTGTGTTATAGTAGTTATCGCTTTGGATGCTGATGTCAATGGCGCCGCCTTCCGGCGTGTATTTTGTGGCGTTGCCGATCAAATTTGTAAAAACCCGCATAAGACTTTCTTCATCTCCCATTAATGGTGGCAAATTTCGGGAAATCTCTGTTTTGATGGTAATTCCTCTTTTTTGACAAAGTGGGGTCATTTCCTCAATCGCTCTTTTCATAATTGATTCCAAATTTACTTTCTCTTTCTTCTGTAAAAACGTTCCGTCTCCAATCCGGCTGATATCCAGCCAGTGCTCAACCATTTCCTCCAGGTTCTGCAGCCGTTTGTTGCACCTTTCGATGATTTCTTTTACATCTTTATCGAATTTATCCGAGGCTATTTCCTTGAGCGTTTCAAAGTACTGGCGGACAACAACAAGCGGCGAACGCATTTCATGGCTGACAAAAGTGATGAAGTTTTTTTCCATCATCTCTTTTTCTTCTTTTAGTTTTTTTGCTTCGATTTTAAGCGCGCGGTGATCAAGCGCCCTTTTGGTAATCGCCCGTAACTGGTCGGGACTGAAAGGCTTGGGCAGGTAATCATAGGCGCCTTTTTGCATGGCTTCCACCGCGGATAGAATAGACGCGTAACCGGTAATCATGACGAGGATTATATCCGGTATATCCTTCGAAAGTATTTCCATAACTTCCATCCCGGACATGTTCGGCATCTTAAGATCAACGAACGCCACATCCGGCATGTGTTCACGGGCGATCTTTATACCCTCGGCTCCATGCTCAGCGGTAAGAACTTCATAGCCGCTTTTTTCCAGAACCTGACGGCAACCGTCGCGCAGAGGTTCTTCATCATCAATAATCAAAATTAACGGTTTGTCTGTTTTACCGGGCATTTTTATTTATCGCCTATTTCCTGAGCTATAATACGCAGAAGTTCGTCGGCCTTGATTGGCTTGTGCAGCACGCGGTTTATCTTCGGAAATTCGGGAGGCGGCTCAAAAGAGCCGTACGGCCCCTGCAAATCGACGGCACTGAGCATGAACAAAGGCGTGTCTTTTCCCGTATCGGTGGCTCTTATTTTATTGAGCACGGAAAAACCCTCGCCCCACGTCTCCATCATCATATCGATAATTGCCAGATCGGGATTTATGGATTTCCACTTTTCCACGCCTGACTTGCCGTCTTCGGCCATAAATACTTCGTAACCGCCTTTTTCCAAAATGAGTTTGGTCGCGAATAAAAAGTCCTTATCATCGTCTATGAGGAGTATTTTCTTCTTAACCGCCATGATTAATTACCTCCGTAACGCTTTTATTACTTTACAAGAGCAAAGATAGTGCCAGATTACAAGTATGTGAATTAATTTGATTTGTTGCTGTTATCGCTTATGGAAAATGATTTATGGGGCAAAATACCCCTTGTTGTGAGTTATTTCTAAAAGTTACATTTTTATGCCGTAGTTGCGTATTTTGATACGCAGTGTTTTCCTGTCGATGCCGAGGAACTTTGCTGTTTTGTTAATCTGAAAATTGAAATGTCCTAATGCCTTTTCAATGTGCTCTTTTTCCACATCCACCAGAGTCATCCTCCCGGATGAGGAATCAACAACCGGCGCCTTTGCCCCCTCTCCCTGTCCGTAATACAGAATATCGGACAAATCGACCGTATCGTGGTCAATCATGACACAGAGTCTCTCTATCGTGTTCTTGAGCTCGCGCACATTGCCCGGCCATTTATAAGATAGTAGCGATTTTTTTGCTTCTTCGGACAGACATCGTACCTTGCTTTTATGTTTTTTCCGGTAATATTCCAGATAATGCTCGGCGATGGGAAGAATATCACCTTTATGTTCACAGAGAGGTTTTATATCCAGAAGCACCACGGAAAGCCTGTAAAATAAATCTTCGCGGAATCTTCCTTCAGATATTTCCAAGCGCAAATCTTTGTTTGTCGCCGCAATCAGCCGCACGTCAACTTTTTCCGGGGCCGACTTACCCACGCGCGGCACTTCCTGTTCCTGAATCACGCGCAGCAGCTTAGTCTGGGTATTTAGATTGATATTGGAAATTTCATCAAGAAATAAAGTGCCCTTATCAGCCATCTGAAAACGACCGTCACGTGATTCCGTGGCGCCGCTGAACGCTCCTTTCACATGACCGAAAAGCTCACTCTCCATAAGATTTTCCGCGAGCGATGAACAATCAACGGGTACGAATGGTCTATCCACCCGCTTGCTTAACAGGTGAATGGTGCGCGCGACCAGCTCTTTACCCGTGCCGCTCAAACCAGTAATGAGTACCGTGCTGTCGGTTTGGGCGATACGTTTAATGGAATCCTTCAATTCTTTCATATAATCGCTGATACCGATCAGCGTGGGAATATCTTTATCGTTGTTGGAATTATTATCACCCTCCAGCGCTTCTTTTACCGCTTCCCTCAGCTGCCCGGCTGTATATGGCTTGGCCAGAAAATTCACCGCGCCGTAGCGCATAGCCTCAACAGCCAGAGGTATCGTGGCATACCCGGTGATAACAATGATTTTCGCGGAAATAAAATCTTCGCCCTTCAGTTTTTGCAATATGTCCAGCCCGCTTATTTTCGGCATTCGAACGTCGAGAAGTATCACGTCATAGATATCCCCGCGCGCCGCCTTCAGCCCTTCCGCGGCACTGCCCGCGCAGTCTACCTGATAACCTTGCCTGGAAAGAGTCTGGCGACATCCGTCACGGATAGCTTCTTCATCGTCAATAATCAAAATTTTTGTTTTTTTGTTTTTCTTTTCTTTCACCCGGCCTCTTTAAAGCGGCAATGCGTGTTATTTCGATAATATAAAATATTTTCGCGATAATTTTCTCTATGCTATTATCAATAAATTGAATGTGCAACAAAAAATTAATATCTGCCTCTTTTGCGCGTATTTCTCATACTCCTATGTCATTGGCAGACATCTTCGTTTTGCGCCAGACTGTTGTTATTTTTACGTACGGGCAGATTTATCACAAAAGTAGTCCCCCTGCCCTGTTCACTTTCCGCTTCAATGGTACCTTTATGCCTTTTTATGATCCCATATACAATGGAGAGCCCCAAACCCGTTCCCCTCCCGGGATCCTTGGTCGTGAAAAACGGTTCGAAAATATGGGGCAGAAACTCTTTATCCACTCCTTTGCCTGTATCTGATACTAAAATTCTCACGCAATCGTTCTTGCCCATTTGAGTTGCTATCGTCAGTTTTCCTTTTCCGTTCATGGCATCCGCCGCGTTGATAAACAAATTTAAAAATACCTCTTCAAGTCTTGATCTGTCTCCCATAATTTCCGGAAGATTTTCCTCAAAGCTGCTTTTGATTTCGATACCGTGGAACATCGCCTGATCCTTGACCAAATTCAGAGATGTATTTATTATCTGATTGACCTGCAGTGGAACCATGTCTCCGGCAGGGGTACGGGAAAAATCAAGCAGCCCCTGCACAATCTCTTTGCAACGGTTGGTTTGATAAATTATTTTTTGAATGTTGTCGCGCATCGGGCTATCTTGTGGCAAATCTTCCAAAACAAGGCTGCTGTATAAAAGAATTCCTCCCAGCGGGTTATTGATTTCATGGGCGACACCCGCCGCCATTTCACCCATGGCGGTCAATTTTTCGGTTCTGGCTAAATGCCGATGCATTTTTTGTAACTGATCGTTGTGTTCCTTGAGAGACCTGGCCATGTCATTGAAGGCTTCATCGAGCATATTAAAACCGGATACTTTGTCCGGTGATAATTTATAATCCAGATTACCGGACGCTATGGCTTCGGTGCCCCTTTTTAAAATTTTTATTCTTTCAATGATATTATTTCCCAGACGCAGGGATATAATAAAAGCGATAAGCATGCCGTACACCGTTATACCGATGATAATCCAGATCATTTCCCATTTGATATCGCGGTACTTGGCTTCCAATATGCCGGTATAAAGAACACCGATTATCTTTTTGTCTATATTGAAAATCGGCGTATAAGTGGTTATATACCAGTCATCAACAACAAAAGCCCTGCCCGCCCAATCCTTCTCTTCCACAATCACTCTTTCGTAAACTTCTTTGGAAAGGATTGTCCCGATAGCCCTTTTGTTGTCTTTCGTCATAACGTTGGTGGATATTCTCACTCCACCCTGAAAAATTGTCGCCACCCCCATTTCCCGGCCTTTATATTTTTCACCGTGGTAGACAGTTTCCTTTACACGATCGACTATTTCATTATCATTGTTGATCAAAACACCACCTACCAACACGCCTACCAGGTAGTTCGTATTCCTGTCTATTACCGGATAGGCTGCTTTCATCACCATGCCTTCCGTAATTCTTTCTTTATCGATTTCAGCAGCCAAAGGTGTTTTAACAATATCAATTTTGGTTCTTGGAGCAAGCACCGGATTTTCTCTCACTATTTCCCGCAGAGACATGAGTTCCGTCGATGCTATTGGTTTTTTCATTTCCATGCATTTTTTCACCAGGGAATCATGAAGCAGGCTGTCTCCCATTACCTGTGGGTTGGCCGCTCTGTACAACACTCTTCCGCTGACATCCACAAGCGTCAACATGTCTAAAATAGCATGATCATTACCTGAACTGGGCTTGACACTCTTTCTGATTTGCCCCCACATGTAACCCAGGCCGTACTCATCATGCCTGATAATAAGATCCTGAAGATCGGAAATTTCCGCGGTAAACTGAATAACGGATTGGATTTGTTCAATTTTGTTATTATAGATGAGCTTGGCCGTATTGATATCCTGGCGCACCCTGTTTTGTACTTCCGCAATAGTGTTACGGTTGATTGTCCAGGTGCTGACGAGGGTCGCAAAAACACCCGTAAGACACGTGGCCACCAGAAAGCCAATAGCCAAACGGCTTTGCAGGTCCAACCTGAAAAGCCGCCGTTTGAAAATATTTTTAATTTTCATTGCGTCAGCCCGTTTTGGAATGTTGATTAAATACTATCACGTATAATCATTCATTATCAAACATTCTTTATACTCACCGGGCCAAGCAGGAAAGGATCAGTTGAGCAGTTTTTTCACCCTCTGCAGCAACTCTGAAGAGGCCACAGGCTTGGAAATGTAGTCGTCAGCCTGCAGATATTCGCCGTCTGTTTCCGGTGAAAATTTAAAGCCTGTTTTACCGGTAACAGCGGTTACCATCAAAATAGGTATGTTCTTATATTTTTCATCATGTTTCAAATCATAGCACAAATCGAACCCATCCGTGTGCTTGTCCATCATAACATCAAGAACAATCAATTCAGGCTTGTCGGCTTCAACGGCCTTGCGGCCGTCATGGACGTTCAAAACATGCTTTACATCGAAGCCGTTACTTTCCAAAACCATTTTAATCGCTTCGCCGTAATCTTTATCGTCATCAATGATTAATACTTTCCTTTTGTCCGGCATTGGAACCTCCGCTATTTTTTTTATTTACAAAATGCCTATCCGGCAATAGCTTTGACGACCTCCAGCGTGCCGATATGCACGGGGCAGTAATCAGAGCAACGGCCACAACCCACGCAGCCGCACAATCCCTGCTGAATATCGATACTGCTGTAATCAAGGAGCTTGTGCTCATGGCGCCTTTTAAGCCTTGCTGCCTGGCTCACGCGTGGATTATGCCCTGACGCCTCGCGGGTGAAACCACCGTAAAGACAGGCATCCCATGCCCGCAGGCGCTTACCGTTTCCTTCTGATAATTGCTGATCATAAACATTGAAGCAGGTACAGGTGGGGCAAACAAAAGCGCATCCGCCGCAGGTGATACACTTAGCGCCGAAATCATCCCACACTTTTTCCGCAACCTTTTTATCCTTAAGCATGTTCATGGCTTCAATAACCGATTTAACCTCCGGCATGGTTAGTATCGCGTTTTGCTTGAATTCATCCATTTGCACTTTCGCCCTGGAGTCGTCTAAATCAGAAAGAGGTATGCCGGCGAGTAATTCTTCTCCCCGCGGGCTTCCCACTTCGACAAGAAAACTGTCTCCTGTATCATACAGCTGCAAATCAAATCCCTCTTTAGCCACAGGGCCGCTCAACGTGGTGGTGCAAAAACATGTCTCGTTTTGCGCTCCGGGGCAGGCCATAACGATTGTCGCCGCGGTATTGTGTTTGGCCCGGTAATAAATATCTTCTTTGTCACGCGTCATAAAACTTGAAGCCTGACAAATACCCATCATGTCACAGGCGCGCAAACCAAAAATCAGGGACTTTTTAGCAGTCACGGTTTCCTTATATTGATTATTGGCAACATCAAATATGACTTCTGTATGCGGGAAAAAAACCGACTTAGGGGAAAGCGGCGGTTTTTTATAATCTAACGTGAATGCTTTTTCGTCATACGCGCTAAATATGCAATCGCCGTTATCCATTTTGGTCGGCGCCAGTAGAGCGTGCTTCTGCGCCCAAATGCCCAGCGCTTTATTAATGTCTTTTTTGGCCAGTGTTTTCATGCGCATCTCCTTATTTTTACTGCACATCCCTTGTATTCCGGAATTTTGGCAACAGGGTCAAAGGCAGGATTGGTCAAAATATTGACGCAGGCTTCGTTAAAATGGAATGTGGAAAAGACCACATTCTGAGGAACTCTTTGAGTAATCTCAGCTTTCATTTTTATCGAGCCGCGGCGTGAAGTAAGCTCAACCTGGTCATTGTTTCTTATGCCCAGCTTCTTGGCGTCATCAGGGTTGATTTCCACCAGCGCTTCCGGAGCTTCTCTTTCCAGTATGCTGACGCGACGCGTCATCGTGCCGGTATGGAACTGATAATAAATTCGGCCGGTGGTAAGCATGAAATTATACTCTTCATCAGGCATTTCCGCCGGCGGCTTGAATTCACAGGGCATAAAGGTCCCCAGCCCCTTGGTGAACTTATCCTTATGCAGGAAAGCAGTACCTGGATGTTCTTCATTCGGACAAGGCCATTGCAGACCATGATTTGTCAGTAGCCGCTCATATGTGATACCCGCGTAAGAAGGAGTTAGAGAATTTATTTCCTTGAGCACGTCAGCGGGAGATTTGTAATCCATCGGGTATCCGCAAAGCTTGCTGATTTCGCAAATTATCTGCCAGTCGGGACGCGCCTCGCCGGGAGGAGAAATTGCTTTTTGGGCCAGCTGCACGCGTCTTTCCGTATTGCTGTAAGTTCCGTCTTTTTCGGCAAAAGACGCGGCCGGTAAAACAACATCGGCCTTTTGCGCCGTTTCGGTAAGAAAGATATCCTGCACAACGAGAAAATCAAGATTGGAAAGAGCCTGATCAATGTGTGTCGTATCCGGATCGCTCATCATCGGATTTTCTCCCATAACGTATAGAGCCTTCAGCTCTCCTTTCTGAGCGGCGCTCATCATATCGGTTATGGTAAGCCCAACCTTGTCGTCCAGTCCTTCGACTTTCCACGCTTCCTCAAATTTCTTCTTCGCGTCCGCATTAATCACCGGCTGATAAGCGCTGTAAACATTGGGCAGCCCGCCCATATCACAGGCGCCCTGCACGTTATTCTGCCCGCGCAGCGGATTCACGCCGACAGCGGCACGTCCCATATGCCCGGTAAGCATAGCCAGGTTGGCGCAGGATTTTACGTTATCCACTCCGGTGGTGTGCTGCGTAATACCCATGGCATAAGCTATCATCGCTTTATTGGCTTTGGCGTACATCCGCGCCGCCTTCTTTATATCCGCGGCGGGCACACCGGAAATTTTTTCTACAACTTTCGGCGGATACTTGCTGACTACTTCTTTGAGCTGTTCAAAGCCTTCCGTCCTCGTCTCGACAAAATCCTTGTCATAAAGTCCTTCTTCGATAATCACGTTCATCATCCCGTTCAAAACAGCCACATCCGTGCCGATATTGTGTCTCAGGTGAAGGTCGGCAAACTTTGCCAGCGGTATCTCTCTCGGATCAATAATCAGCAGCTGCGCGCCTCTTTGTTTGGCATTGATAATGCGCGACCCGATCAGCGGGTGCTGTTCGGTTGTATTTGACCCCGTAACCAAAAATAAATCTGCATCATCGAAATCATTTATCGAGTTTGTCATTGCACCCGAACCAAACATTGCGGCCAGACCGACCACAGTGGCACTGTGTCAAAGCCGGGCACAATGATCGACATTATTCGTTTTGAAAACCGCGCGAGCCAACTTCATTAAAAGATAATTTTCTTCATTGCTGACTTTTGCCGAACAGAGGAACGCCAGGGAGCGGGGCCCGAATTTTTTCTTTATTTCCATGAGTTTTTGCGAGACAAGCTTCAATGCCTCATCCCAGCTTGCCTCAACAAGTTCCCCGTGTTTTCTTATCAGCGGCTTTGTCAGCCTTTCGGGAGAATGAATAAATTCATGAGCGTTCCAGCCCTTGACACACAACATTCCTTTATTGACCGGGTTTGTGGGGCTGGGGTCAATACCTACCACTCTGTCTTGCTCGGACAGGAGATAAAAACCGCATCCGCATCCGCAAAATGGACATACATTTCTGGTCCTTTTCATGATCAGATTGCCTCCTTGATGTTTTCGATTTCGGGATAAGGAAAGACCGGCCCATCGGTGCAGCAATATTTATCGCCGAAAGCACAGTGCCCGCATTTTCCGACACCGCATTTCATCATTCTTTCCAGAGACATAAAAATATGTTCCTTGGAAAAACCCAACTTCAGCATCTTTTGTAAAACAAACCGGTACATAACAGGCGGTCCGCACATGACCGCGTAAGTCTCTTTGGGAGAAAGATCTGTGCGGTCGAACAATCCTGTGACCACGCCCACATATTGTTTCCAGATTCCTTCGTCGTCTCTGTCGACGCTGTAGAGATAATTGATGTCATCACGGTCGAAGAAACTCAGAAGTTCATATTTAAAAAGAACATTATCGGGATTATTAGTGCCGTACATCAGGATAATGTCATCGAAATCTTTTCTTTTATCAAGAGAATACAAAAGAAGCGACCGCAGAGGAGCAAGGCCCAATCCACCGGCAACAAGAAGCATTTTTCCCCCTTTGAGCTGTTCGAGGGGGAATCCTCTGCCGTAAGGACCTCTGATGTGGAAAGTCGAACCTTTACTCATTTCAAAAAGAGCGTCGGTGACCTTCCCTGTTCTTCTTACGCAGATTTCCAGAGTATCCGGTCGGGTCGGCGGTGAAGATATACTGATGGGCGCTTCGCCCTTGCCAAAAATTGAAATTTCAATAAACTGTCCCGGCTGATGCCCGAAACTCTCCCACGTCGTACCGTCTTCCAACTTCAACTGAAAGAGCCGGTGGTCTTTAATCTGTGGCAACGCTCTGACAATCGAAACAGGTCGCAGCTGATAAATATTGCCGCAATGCTCACCCATAAAAGAGCCTCCTTCCTCGCTTAAGTAGTATTCCAAGGTCGTTGTGTTACAGAGCAAATTTGATACCAATTAAATATGCGTCCAATATAATAGTAATATTTGCCTTTCCGGACAGCTTTAACTGTGAACAAGGGGCAAGATACCCCGCTTAAGGGAAAATACTACCCACATCTGATTAATAATAAAGTGTCCGACTTTATCGCGACGGATGTAAAGATCTCATGCAGATTTTACCTTCCATAACTCTCAGCATAATACCGGCGATATGTATAATTCTTTTTTTAAGTGAAGTTATTTCCCCTAATATTGGTAATATTTTGAGAATTATTATATTGACAGTACAGTTCAATATATGGTAGTCAAATCAACAAAAAAAGCAGATATTACAATGATATCAGAAACTTTTTAGATTACAGACATCTGTTGTATTTTTAAAATTAAGGAGCGAAATTTGAAACTGAGCGAAGTAAAAGAAACCCTCAACGCCGAGGTAGTTGTCGGTCAGGAAAAACTGGATATGGAGGTTAAGACCGCTTTCGGCGCAGACCTTATGAGCGATGTTCTGGCCTTCGCCAAGGCGGGCAGTCTTCTGCTGACCGGCCTGACCAACACTCAGGTAATTAGAATCGCCAATGTTCTGGACATTGCCGCTATTATTTTGGTTCGCGGGAAAAAACCGCCTGCCGAAACCCTCTCTCTGGCGAAAGACCTTCAAATTCCGATTTTAACGACAAAATATGTTTTATTTGAAACGGCAGGTCGACTTTACGTAAAAGGTATAGTGGGTTGTCTAGAAAAAGTTGAAAGTGGCAGTGCTCGAATCTGATAACAATTTACATAAACGCAGCTTTGATATTGAAGGCGGTAATTTTACAAACGCGGGAACGGTTTCGACTCGCATAAAATCTATACTTAAAGAAATAGGATTACCGGATACGGTTGTCAGAAGATCGGCAATTGTCTGCTACGAAGCGGAAATCAACATAGTTTCTTACGCGAAAAAAGGAGTCATCAACCTCACCGTCACACCTGAAACCGTCGAAATTGAGGCAATCGACGAAGGACAGGGAATTCCTAATATCGAATTGGCCATGCAGCCGGGATATTCCACGGCAAACCAGCAGATAAGAGAAATGGGTTTCGGCGCGGGCATGGGGCTGCATAATATAAATACTTACGCCGACATTTTCGATATTACTTCCGAAGTGAACAAGGGAACTCACTTAAAAATGATTATCAAAAAACATTAGCACAACCAGGATTTAGTTTATGGATATTGCAGCAATAGTAAATCAATTGAACTTGAAAGTAAGGTCTGGAAAAGACAGACTCAATAATAATGTTACAGGAGGTTACACGGGAGATCTCTTAAGCGATGTTATGGCAAATTCTTCCGCAGGAGATGTCTGGATAACAAGGCAGATTCACCAAAATATTGTTGCCGTTGCCTCTTTAAAAGAACACGCGGCCATAATTCTGGTAAGTTCCTGTGAGCCGGCCAAAGAAACACTGGAGCGGGCCCAGCAGGAAAACATGCCGATAATGGTTTCCGATCTACCCGCGTTCGAACTGACGGGTAAGATATTTAATTTACTGGCCGCGGAAAAATAGCAAAAATATTTTTTCGCGCTCCGGTGAAGCAAATGGCCATTTTGGGTTAATTCCTAAAAAAGACAATGCTCAAAGCTTTTAACTGTGATTTTCATATTCACACATGCCTCTCGCCCTGCGCGGAATTGGATATGCATCCCCGGGCAATCGTGAAAAAAGCCCTCGAAGTAAAACTCGATATCATCGCTATTTGTGATCATAATTCTTCCGAAAACGCGCCCTACGTTATTAAGGCCGCCCAGGGGAAAAATCTTAAGGTATTTCCCGGAATAGAAATAACAACAAGCGAAGAAGCGCACATCATCGCCATTTTTGATTCTCTTTCTGATCAGGCCCGGATGCAGAAA
>DSAV01000246.1 GCA_011046295.1 Deltaproteobacteria bacterium
GTGCAGCCTTTGATGTGGCTGTTTCTCTTCGGCAGCGGTATCGGGGCGAGCGTCACGATCGGTTCTTTTGCTTACCGTGATTATATTTATCCGGGAATTCTCTCTATGCTGGTGCTGTTCGGCTCTGTTTATTTCGGTCTTTATATTGTCTGGGATCGCAAGCTTGACGTGCTCAAGGCCATTTTGGTCGCGCCCGTATCGCGCATCAGCATCTTTTTGGGAAAAGTTATGGGCGGCTGTACCGATGTAATTTTGCAGATTCTTGTCCTCTTTTCCCTTTCCTTTTTGTTTCCGGCGGTCAATCCATGGGGGATACCGCTCGCGCTGCTCTTATTGCTGATTACGGCGATAGGAATGGTTTCGCTGGGGCTGGCGCTGGGTTCGCTTTTCGAAAGCCTGGAAGGGTTTCAGGTAGTTTCCGCGTTTTTGATTTTTCCGCTTTTTTTCCTTTCCGGCGCGCTTTTCCCGATTACCGACAGGCTTCCTTCCTGGATGCAGGGCCTGGTGAAGCTCAACCCCCTGACATATACCGTGGACGGAGTAAGGGGCGTTTTACTTAACGCCAATGTTTTTCCCGTTTATGTTGATTTTCTTGTCGTTATATTATTTGCCGTGTTAATGTTTTTACTGGGCAGTGTCTTGTTTGGCAGGATGAAATGACGTTGGCGGAATAATAAAAAGGAAAAGTATATGAACTATAGAGCGCTTAGATTTGTTTTGTCGTTAATATTCATATTTACCGCCGCGGGAGCCTGGGCACAAAGCTCCGTGTGGGTGGTGAGCGCTTCTAAGGGAAAGGTATACCTGGCCGGTTCCGTGCACATGTTGCGTCCTTCCGATCATCCCCTGCCTGAAGAGTTTGCCAGGGCTTACGATAGTTCGGAGAAAGTAGTGTTTGAAGTATTGCCGAATGAGATGGAAAAGAAGGAAAACGCGGAGAATTTTTTGCGTGCTTCCGTTTACAATGACGGGACTTCGCTTCGTGATCATATTTCGCCGGCAGCTTAAGCGGCAGCAGAAGCTTTCTGCAACAGGCAGGGTTATCCGATGCGGCAATACCGGTATCTCAGGCCGGCGATGTTTGTAATGACTCTTACTGTTTTGGAAATGCAAAGAATCGGCGCGGACTCAATAAAGGGAGTTGATTTATTCTTCAAGCAAAAAGCCCGGCAAGATAAAAAAGAAATAGGCGCCCTGGAAACAGCCCAGCAGCAGATAAGCCTTCTGGCGTTGATGGACGAGGGCTGGCAAAGCAAGGAAATTCTGGAATCGATAGAAGAACTGGAAAATATTGAAGCGTTTTACGAAGAGATGTTGGACTCTTGGCGAAGGGGAGATATAGATAAGCTCGCTCATCGCTATCTTGCGCGGCTTCAATCTTTTCCCAGGTTATATCAGGCGCTGCTGGTGGATAGAAACATAAATTGGTTGGAATCGATTGAAAAGTTTCTGCAGGAAGAGAAAAACACGATGGTCATTGTGGGAGCGGCACATCTTGCCGGTTCCGACGGATTAATAAATTTGCTGCGCAAACGCGGTTACAAGATTTTTAGATTAAAAGAATAAAAGCGAACTCCCCGGTTGCCTGAGAAGTAAATATAATGAATAAAAAAAGAGCCATAGGAACAATTTAAGTTTTTTTCATTGAAAAAAGCCAATTAATTGATGTATGCAAGTTCATCGGACTTAGCCGGAAAACATTTTGTTTTGACGCATTTACGGCAAGGTTTCGACGAGAGGTTTTCGAAAGCAATTTCCATCTGAGCGGCAGAAACAAAGCGACACCCGTTGAATTTTCAAGGGAGAAAAGATGGAGAAACGACTGGAAGGAAAAGTGGCAATCGTGACCGGAGCCGGCCAGACGCCCGGCGACACGATCGGTAACGGCCGCGCCATATCCATTCTTTTCGCCCGCGCGGGCGCCAAAGTAGCAGCTGTCGACCGAAATTTTGAATCAGCGCAAGAAACCCAAAAAATTATCATTGAAGAAGGCGGCGAATCATTTGCTTTGCAGGCAGATGTCACCCGTTCTGATGACTGCCGGAAAATTGCCGAGGAGTGCGCTAAAAGTTACGGCCGCATCGATATTCTGGTGAATAATGTCGGCGCGGGCTCAGAGGCGCTGGGGCCCGTTAAACTAAAAGAAGAAGACTGGGAACGCATCTATGATGCAAATTTAAAAAGCATTTTTCTGACCTGTAAGCACGTGATTCCCTATATGGAAAAACAGGGAAGCGGCTCCATCGTTAATATTTCTTCCATCGCGTCCGTCTGCGCCTCGCCCATGCTGGCCTACAAAACTTCCAAGTCCGCGGTTAATTCTTTCACTCACGCTATCGCCTTTATGTATGCCCGCAGCGGCATTCGCGCCAACACCATCATGCCTGGCCTTATGAACACGCCCATGGCCATCGAAGGCATTTCCCGTATCAGAGGAATAAAAAAAGAAGATTTAATAGAAGAGCGTAGCCGCATGATTCCTCTTAAAGGCGGCATGGGCACCGGCTGGGATACGGCTTATGCCGCGCTTTTTCTGGCTTCCGATGAAGCTAAATTTATCACCGGCGCGCTGCTTCCGGTGGATGGGGGGCAGAGCGCGAGAATCGGGTGATGCACTGAATTTATATAGTTAAAGCTGTTGAATGGAAGGATATGTTATGGCCCGTGTTAGTTTTCCTGAAGAAAAAAATATTTCTCCCGAGCTACGTGAAAAGTTCGAACGCATAACAAAAAACGGCGGACGCGTTTTGAATCTTTTTAAAGTCATGGCTCATTGCCCGCAAATTGGCAGAAGCTTTCTGCAATTAGGCAACGCGATTCTGTTAAAAGGGGTTATGCCGCCTCATCTGCGGGAGCTGGCCATCTTAAGAGTGGGCCTTATCAACAAAGCCAGTTACGAATGGACGCAGCATGTTCCCATAGCTCTGCGCGCGGGCGTGCGCCAGGCGCAGATAGACGCTTTGCCGCAATGGGTGGAATCACCCGAATTCAATGATATCGAAAAAGCAGTTCTTTCCTATACTGACGAGGAAACAATAAATATTCGGCTAAAGGATGAAACATTTAGCGCTGTCCGAAAATTTTTGAGTGAAGAGGCGGTGGTGGAACTGACGACAGCCATCGCCTATTACGGCATGGTTTGCCGCATTCTGGAAGCGCTGCAGATCGAACTGGAGAAAGAGTAAAGGCATGGATTTAATACTGAAAGGCAAGGCAGATTTCATTACTGAAACATCACGAGGAAATGCGTTTTACGCGGCGTTGTCCTAATATAAAAAGAAAGATTCAAGCAATATTTATATAAAAAAATAGAAGGAGGTTTTTTTATGAATCTTGCCGAGTTTCGCGACAAGAAGGTCATGTCCGAAGGGGAGCGTATAGCGATTTATTTCAAGGACAGAGAGCTGACAAACCTGCAAATGCAAAAAAATTCCAGAAAGTTGGCCGGCGCGCTAAAGGAACTGGGCGTCAAAAGAGGCGACAGGATAATAATTCAAATGCCGAATTGTCCCGAGGTTCTGGAATCCTTTTACGCTTGCTGGAGGATGGGGGCCGTCATTGTGCCGATTAATTTTTTAATGAACGACGAAGAGATAAGCTATATCTACAAGGATTCCGGCGCCAAAGCGGTTATCACCAGTATGGATTTTCTTCCGAAAGTACGCGCGGCGCAGGAAAAAGCGCCCGACTTGAAAACGGTGATTCTGATCGACAAGGATGTGTCGGAAGGAACCATCGCTTACCACCCGCTTGTAGAAAGCGCCAAGGAAGATGATGCGTTTGCGGACATGAAAGAGGATGAACTGGCCGCGCTTATTTACACCGCCGGCACCACGGGCAATTCCAAAGGCGTCATGCACACGCATCATTCTCTTTACGCCAATGCAAAAATGCAGTTTGACAGCATGCCTTTTCCTGATGGAATGATGAATATAAGCGTTCTTCCTCTATGCCATTCTTTCGGCATTGCCACAATAAATAACGGCATGTTCAGAACAGCATCCACCGTTTTGCTCGATTCTTTTGATCTGGAATTGATTTTGTCCTCCATAGAAAAATATCGCGGCAATGTAATGGCTGCCGTGCCCACAATGTACGTTTATCTGCTTTTGTATCCGGAGCCGAAAAAATACGATGTGAGTTCCATGCAGTTCTGGATATCCGGATCCGCGCCTCTGGCGCTGGAGACATGGAAAAATTTCAAAGAGATTTACGGCGGGGAAATCATCGAAGGATGGGGACTTACGGAAGCAGGGGCGAACAATTCCACCAATCCTATTCATGGCGAGAAGAAAGTCGGCTCTATCGGAGTTCCGATGAAAGGCACCGAGATGAGGATTATGGATGATGACGGGAAATTTCTGCCGCGTGGCGAGCAGGGGGAAATTGTTATTCGCGGACCGCAGCTGATGAAGGGATACTGGAACAAGCCGGAAGAGACGACGCAGGCCATACGCGACGGCTGGCTGCACACCGGCGATGTGGGGTACGAAGATGAAGACGGCTACTTCTGGATTACCGATCGCAAAAAAGATTTAATCATCAAGGGCGGTGAAAATATATCGCCGCGCGCGATAGAAGAGGCGTTGTTCGCGCATCCCAAAATATCGGAAGCGGCTGTGGTTGGTATGAAGGATGATGTTTACGGAGAAAACATCAAAGCCTTTGCTGTTTTGAACCCCGGCCATACGGCAACCGCGGAAGAAATTATCGAATATTGCAAAAAAACCCTGACGAATTTCCTCGCGCCCAAAGAAGTGGTATTTATGGATGCCCTGCCGAAGAGCCTGGTGGGCAAAGTGCTGAAAAAGGAACTCAGAAAAATGGCTTAAGACGATGTTGCAAAAATAAATATATAAAAGGAGAAGGTTATGGCTATTCGCAGCGTGGAAGAATACAAGCAAAGTTTGCGCGACGGCCGGAGTGTTTATATCCGCGGCGAGAAGGTGGAGGATATTACCAAGCACCCGATTCTCGGGCTTACCGTGGATACAATCGCCGCCGGTTTTGAACTGACGGCATCTAAGGACCCCACTGTGCGGGACCTTTTTGTGGCGCCGCACCCGAAAACAGGAGAGCCGATTAATCGTTATTTTGTCACTCCCGCCAACAGGGAAGACCTGGCCAACCGTACAAAGATGATTCAACGCTCAATCGAGGTCATCGGCGGGCTTCCGTTCGGCCGCGATATCGGCACCGATTGTCTGAACGCGGCTTTTGTCGTGGCCGGACAGATGGGGAAGAAGCAGTATCAGGAAAACGCGATGAATTTTTTGGAGCATCTGCGCAAAAACGATTTGCATACCTGCGGCGCGGTAACTTGCGTCAAGGGAGATCGCGGCAAAGAGCCGGCGGCGCAGAAGCACCCGGATTATTATCTGCATGTAGTGGATAAAAACAAAGATGGTATTTTCGTCAAAGGCGCCAAAATTCATATTACCAGCGCTCCGGCGGCAAATGAAATACTGGTTGTTCCCACCCGTCAGATGCGGAAAAACGAAGCTGATTACGCGGTAAGCTTCGCGATCCCGGCCAACACCAAGGGCATCACATTTATCTGCCGCGGCGGGCGCGGTGTTTGGTCTGATCATGAATTTCACGCTGACCGTCCGGTAAGAGAACTCACCGAAGCGATGATTGTTTTCGACAATGTTTTTGTTCCCTGGGAGCGCGTATTTATGTGTGGTGAATGGCAGTATTCGATGCTCTTGGCTTACACCTTCGCCACCTTCCATCGCTTCACCGCTATCAGCTATAAAGTTCCATCGGTGGAAGTGATGGCTGGCTGCGCCGTGGCGATGGCCAAATATAACGGCCTGGATAAAGTAGGCCACATCCGCGACAAACTTGCCGACATTGCCGCCTATGTGGAGACACTGCGCGCGCTGACTAACGCGGCGGCCAATGACCCGGTGATGTACGGAGAAATCGCTGTGCCCAATCCGCTCATCTGCAACATGGCCAAACTGCATTTCGCCAGCAAGTATCACGAGTTTATCAAGCTGATTCAGGATATCGGCGGCGGCATTTTGGCCACCGCGCCGGATAAAAAGGATTGGGAGAATCCCGATATCCATGATTACCTCGAACATTATCTGGGAGGCTCGGAAAAATTCAGCACGCTGGATAGATTAAAAATGATTCACGAGACGATGCGTCATGTCTGTTCGCACGAGTCGGCGTTTCATGAAGTCACCACGGTGCACGCGGAAGGTTCCATGGCGGCGCAGAAGATGATGATTTTGGCGGAATCACCCCTCAAACAGTATGAAGCCAAAGCGATGGCCGCGGCGGGAATTACTCCTTGGGGTAAACGATTTGAAAAATAACCGCGTAGAGTGAAATATTTTTAAACAAAAAATGGCCTGGATGAAACACAGAAAAAAGAATTTTTATCCAGGCTGTTTTGTTTTTTTGCGTTACCGATTGCAAATATTATATGGCCTTTAACGTTGATAATATTGACATAAATGCTCACAGGGCAATTTTTAGCTATCTTTACCTTGACTGGCAAAGTGCCTATTTAGTATAATGTGCCCTGTAAAAAGGAGTATGTATCATTTCTTGTATTTTTCAAAAGTTGTTTAGGAGCACAAAATCCCCATGGATATGAAGCGGGCGTATTATGAAGACATTGAGCTCTTCAAAAGCGGTGTAATTCTTTTTTGGACGATAATTTTACTTCTGGCTCTTTTAACTTTCCCCCTCTACTTATCGGATTATTCTTTGTACCTCATGAGCCTGATCATGGTTTACGTGATCGTCTCAGTGGGACTGAATATTCTGGTTGGTTCCACGGGGCAGATCTCGTTGGGACACGCGGGATTTTTCGCCATCGGCGCTTATGCCACCGTCCTTCTGATGACCCATCTGCAGGTTCCTTTTTTTGTTGCCATCATTGCCGCCGCTTTCATCGCGGCTTTTTTTGGTTTTATTTTAGGGCTGCCCGCGTTGCGCCTGGAAGGGCCGTATCTCACAATTGCCACGTTGGCTTTCGGTCTGGCCATTATGCATATTATCGGGCACACCGCGTTATTCGGCGGACGCCAGGGCCTGGTAGCCCCTGAACTGAATATCGGAATTCAGCAGTTGGATTTAAACTATGTCATCTCTACGGTTACACAAAAATATTATCTTGTTTTGGGCTTCACGATAGTGATGGTTTTGTTCGCGATAAACATTTTAAAGACAAAACCAGGCCGGGCTTTTGTTGCGATCCGTGACAGCGATATCGCGGCGGAAGTGATAGGCATCAACCTGACCATTTATAAAACTCTTTCGTTTGCCGTCAGCGCCTTTTACGCGGGCATCGCCGGCGGGCTTTTTGCTTTTGTTCTGGGATTCTTCGATCCGTTCACCTTCAACCTTATTCTCTCGATTATTTTTATTGTCATGATTGTCGTCGGCGGACTGGGATCAGTTATGGGATCGATTACCGGCGCGGCGCTGATTACTTATCTGATGTATGATCTCTTTAAGAATGTCGATGAAGCGCCGTTAATTGGGCCGCTGTTTCTTGCTTTCTCCGAAAGATGGATGACCATCACCGGCATGGATAATTTTAATTATATCGCCCTGGGTCTGGTCATGATCGGCATCATGCTTTTTGAGCCGCTGGGTCTTTTCGGGGCATGGATAAGAATAAAGAAGTATTGGAAGACATGGCCTTTTTAATTTTTATTTAAGATGGCCGGTGATCCATAATGTAAATCACGCATGTTTTTGTTGATGCTTTACTAGATGCCGCAAAGCGTGCTGGAAAAAATAGGAAAAGGAAAGCAGAGGTAATTAAGGATATGCCGTTAGGACAGTTGTTGGTTGATGGGTTGGCCATGGGCGCCTGTTATGGTCTCTTTGGGTTGGCGGTTGTTATCATCTACAAAACTTCAGAGGTGCTTAATTTTGCCGCGGGCGAAACAGCCATGGTAGCCACGTTTGTTGCCTACCATATTATGGTAATTTCCGGTTATAGTTTTTGGGTCGCCTTTGTCGTTGCCCTGATCTTCGTTGGCATTTTAGGCGTTGCCATTGAGTATTTCTTTTTGCGTCCGGCTAAAAACCCGACGCTTTTGGGGCTCATCGTAATCACGATTGGCGCGCAAATGCTTCTCATGGGCTTAGCCAGCTGGAAATGGGGCGCGGAGCAGAAACAATTCAACATTCCCTTTTCCTACAAGGTTACTCATGAGCCGATTCCCGGTTTCATTATCAGCGAATGGGCAATAGCTGTTTTTGTTGTTGCTGCCGTTGTCATGACTTTTCTGTATTTCTTTTTCCAGCACACGAAAATAGGTACGGCTATGCGGGCGACGCAACAGAATAAGCACGCCGCTAAAATAATGGGCATCAAGACAGACCGGATTTTTGCCTTTTCCTGGGCGTTCAGCTCGATTATCGGCGCGGTAGCGGCAATGCTTTTATCTGCCAAAAACATTCTCGATCCCGGTTTTATGATGGAGTCGTTTTTACGCGCCTTTGCCGCCGCGGTGTTGGGCGGGTTGATGAGCGTCCCCGGGGTCTTGATTGGCGGTTTTATAATGGGCATTGTTGAAAACTTTTTTGGATATATCTGGCCTGCATGGAAGCCGATAACAGCGTTTGTCGTCATCGTGTTGGTGCTTTGTATAAGGCCGAGCGGTATTTTTGCCAAGCATTGGGTTAAAAAAGTTTAGTAGATGCTGAAAAAGGAAAATTTTATAAGAGCTAAAAAGAAACTATTGGTCGCGGCGGTTTGCCTGGCGCTGGTTTTGCCCGGCACTTTCTTTGTGTACAAGAGCTGGTTTGGCGCCTCCGCCGATGAAGCGGAAAAACAAGCCGTGCTCAAGGCCGCGCGCGATTTTCTGGATGCGGAAGTCCGCAGAGATTATCCCGCGGTTTATAGCTGCTTTGCTTCTTCTTCCCCCTACGCCCGTTCGCACACCTACAATGAATATCTTGCTCAGGCCAAAACCTCCCCGGATCGCGTTACTGATTACCGCATCGTCGCGGTGAACTACATTCAGGATAATGAAGACCGCGGAAAATATCCCCTGGTGGAGAAATTCGCCCAGGTGGAAGTGGAAGTTACTTTTCTTAATCAGTATACAAAGTCATTTTCGGATGTAAATATCGGCTTTGTTTTTATGAAGGAAAAAGGAAGTTGGTATAAAAGCTGACCATATAAAAAAATTAGAATAAATTTTTTTATATTAAAGCGATAGGGTAGTTAGAAGTAATTATGGTTTAAACAGAAAAGTTTCAAGAAAGGGGAATGGTTTATGCGTTTAAACAAAGTCATTTTGGTAATGTTCGTTGCATTTTGCGCTGTTTTTCTAATGTCTTATCAGGGGTTGGCGCAGAAAGCAGGGTTTGATGACAAGGAAATTAGAATTGGCCAGTGGGGGCCTCAGACAGGACCGGCCGCTCCGTGGGGAGCTGTCGCGCGCGGCACCAGAGTAATCTTTGACATGGTCAATGAGGAAGGCGGAATCCATGGTAGAAAAATCAAATATTTTATCCGCGACGATCAGTACAATCCTTCCCAGACAATGGCCGCCGTAAGAGACTTGGTTGATCGCCAGGGTGTCTTTGCTTTTGTCGGTGGCGTCGGTACGGCGCCCGGCCTGGCCGTGCGGGATTATCTGAGACAGAAAAAGATCATCTGGACATCGGTTTGTACAGGCGCTAAAGGTTTTTATGTGCCGTTTAATCCTTATCTTTGGGGTGTATGGGTTCTGTACGAAGATGACGGCAGCATCATTGCGAAGTTTCTCGTGGAAAAGAAGAAATTCAAGAAAATAGCTTATCTATACCAGAATGATGACTGGGGCGCGGATGCCATGGTTGGAATCAAGAAACGCCTGAAAACATACGGCATGGAACTGGTTGCCGCTGTTCCCGTTGAACCGATTGAAAGGGATTTGTCCTCCCAGGTAGCACGTCTCAAAGCCTCCGGCGCGGAAGCGGTCATCGGCATGATGGCGCCCACCCAGGCGGCCATTGCCCTGCGTACCGCTGTTTCCGTTGGTTTCCATCCGCAGTGGATTCACTCCTATAACCTCACCGATTTTGTTTTGATGAATATGATAACGGACGGGTTATGGGCAAAAGAAGGCGTCATGACGAGCGCGTTCACGGAAGATATTTTCAACTATAATATACCGATCATCAAGAAATACGCCGACGCGGCAAAAAGACTTTATCCTCAGGAAAGATGGGGTATATTCTTTGCGGCCGGTATCGTTGTGGCCGAACCTCTGGTGGAAGCTCTGAAAAGAACCGGAAGAAATCTGAGCACGGAAGCTGTGGCAAACCAGCTGAATAACCTTACCTTCCAGGGAATGGGTCCCAAGATTAAATGGACGGCCAATAATCATCGCCCCCCCCGCGAACTGCGCATCTGGCAGTGCGGCCCCAAGGGAGAAGTGATTGTGGTTCAGGATTGGACTGTCAACGAACTGCCCCTGAGTTTTTAAATAATTAAGGGGATGAAATACGGTGAAGAGGGTGAGGCAAATTCAAGTGCCTCGCCCTCGCACCTGTTATCATGGCGAAGTAATAATGAATAAGCGCTTTGTTGGACAAGCAGTTATTTATCGAGAAAAGAATTGCGTTAGAGAAAGAAGGAATAATATTTCATGAGTTATTTCACTGTAGAAAATTTAAGCATCAGTTTCGGCGGCATAAAAGCGGTGGACAATATCAGCTTCGGCGTCGAGAAGAATGAAATCTTCTCCATTATCGGCCCCAACGGTTCAGGGAAAACAACCATCTTTAACTTGATCAGCGGCATCTATAAGCCCGATTCAGGCAAAGTGATAATGGAAGGTGAAAACATGGTTGGCAAAACTCCGGACAGAGTCGCCAAAAAGGGGATCGCGCGCACCTTCCAGAACATAGAGCTTTTTGCCAACGCTACCGTCATGGACAACCTCATGCTGGGCCGGCACATTCACATGAACACGGGAATTTTTAGCGGCGCTTTTATGTTCGGCAAAAGATCACCGGCTGCCCGTGAGGAAGTGGAACACAGAGAAAAAGTGGAAAAGATTATAGATTTTCTAGAACTGCAATCCGTGCGTGATCAATTTGTCGGCAGTCTGGCCTACGGAAAACGAAAACTCATCGAGGTTGGGCGCGCTTTGGCGCTGGAGCCCAAAGTCATGCTTTTGGATGAGCCTTCCGCCGGTATGAACACGGAAGAAAAAGACGACCTGACTATCTGGATAAAAGACATCCGCGAAGATTATCAAATGACTATTTTGCTCATCGAGCATGACATGAATATGATTATGGGCATATCCGATCGTGTTTTCGCCATGCAGCAGGGGCAGAAAATAGTGCTGGGAACGCCGCAGGAAGTGCAGAAAAACGCTGAAGTCATTAAGGCGTATCTCGGAGAGGAGGAAGTTAGCTAATGCTCAAGGTGAAAAATATTGAAACATGGTACGATTTAATCCGGGCGCTGCACGGTATTTCCTTCGAGATAAAGCAGGGTGATATTGTCGCCCTTTTAGGCTCCAACGGCGCGGGGAAATCTACAACGCTGAAGACGATCATGCGTCTTTTGTATGATTTAAAAGAAGAACAGCCGGAAAAAGGCACGATAGAATTCATGGGCGAGCGCATTGACCGGAAAGACACTGATGAGATCGTCAAAATGGGCATAAGTTATGTGCCCGAGGGACGTGAAGTGTTTCCCGAGCTGACCGTGTTGGAAAATATAACCATCGGCGCCTACACGAGAAAAGACAAAAAAAACATCCAGAGCGATCTGGAAAATGTTTTTCATCATTTTCCTATCCTGAAAGAGAGAATAAAGCAGCAGGCCGGATTGATGAGCGGCGGCGAACAGCAGATGCTGGCGATCGGCAGGGCGCTCATGAGCCGCCCCAAATTGCTGATGCTGGACGAACCGTCGCTGGGGCTTTCACCAATTTTAACGCAGGAAATTTTCGGTATCATTCGAAATATTAATCAGAAAGACGGTGTTACTATTTTTCTGGTAGAACAAAATGTCAATATGGCGCTTAAATATTCCAACTTTGCCTATCTTTTGGAAAACGGCAGAATCGTGCGGGCGGACAAACCGGAAGTGCTCCGCGAGGATGAAGATATAAAGGAATTTTATCTCGGTATTGCCACCGAGGAATCAGTGAAGGGATACAAACGCTACAGAAGAAAAGTACGGTTTCGCTAGAAAAGCATGAATTCAGTGCAGCAAATCGTTTACGTGATTTTATGAGTTTAAATAAGGAGTAACCAATGGCAATAAAAACATTGCCCCAGGCGTTAATAAATATCGCACAAAGGCAGCCCAACCGTATCGCCATGAGAAAAAAGGATTACGGCATCTGGCACGACATTACCTGGGCACAATATCTGGAAAACGTAAAGTATGTGGCGCTGGGACTTAATGCCCTGGGTGTTAAATACCATGATCATGTCGCGATAATCGGAGAAAACAGGCCGGAATGGCTTTATTCGGCCATTGGCGCTGTGTGCGCCGGCGGAGCATGGGTAGGCATCTATACGACCAACCCGGTTCCGGAATGTCAGTATGTAGTGGAACATTCCGACGCCGTTGTCTACATATGCGAAGATGAAGAGCAGCTCGATAAAGCGCTGGCGTTTAGGGATAAAACCCCGCTTCTGAAGAAGCTTATAGTTTGGGAGATGGAGGGACTTAAACACTTCAAAGACCCGATGTTCATGAGCTTTGACGAGCTTCTGGAGATGGGCAAAAAAATCGACCAGGAAAAACCGGATCTGTTTATGCAATTAGCCCAGCAGGCGCAGGCTGAGGATATTGCCGGTATTATTTACACATCCGGCACAACAGGCATGCCCAAAGGGGCGTTGCTGGCGCATGAAGGTTATTTATGGGTGGCCGAATCGGCAAGGCAAGTTATTGAAACATTTGTTGATGACGAGACAATTTCTTTTCTCCCTTTAAACCACGTTTACGAGCAAATTTACGACATCATGTTTCATTTGACTGTGGGGCACACCGTTAATTTTACGGAAAACACTGATACCGTCATGGCGGATATGATGGAAGTTTCGCCCACGCTGTTTCACGCCGTGCCGCGTATCTGGGAAAAGTACTATTCCGGCATTGTGCTGAAAATGGCCGATGCCACATGGCTCAAAAGAACACTTTACGATATCGCCGTGAAAATCGGAACGGAATACAACAACAAAGTAATCAAGGGAAACAGAGCTCCTCTGTATCTGGCTCTGGCTTATCACCTCTTTTACTTTATAGTCTTCCGCAAGTTGAAGAAACGTCTTGGTTTTGACCGGGTGCGCATTGGCGCCTCCGGCGCGGCGCCTATTTCGCACGAGGTAATCAAATTTTTCCAGAGTATCGGCATTCCCATTCGTGAAGGTTACGGTATGACCGAGACAACCGGCATCACGCATATGTCGAGCATCCAGGAATATAAAGTCGGAACCGTTGGCAAAGCGCTGCCGGGCACGCAGGTAAGGATTGCTGAGGACGGCGAAATCATTGTCAAGCATCCGGGCATTTTTAAGGGTTATTACAAGGATGAAGCGACGACCAAGGAAGTTCTCATTGATGGCTGGATGCATACCGGCGACGTGGGTGTGATAGATGAAGACGGCTACCTTAAAATCACCGACCGGAAGAAGGACTTGATTATCACCGCCGGCGGCAAAAACATCGCGCCGCAGTATCTGGAAAATCTGCTTAAATTTTCTCCATATATTAACGATGCCGTGGTTATCGGCGACGGCAGAAAGTATCTTTCGGCTATTATCGTGATCGACGAAGAAAACGTCACTAAATACGCGCAGGATAATAAAGTTCAGTTCACTACTTTTGCCACCATGACCAAAGCCCCGGAAGTAATCGAACTTATTCAGAAAGAAGTGGACAATGTTAACCGGCAGGTAGCCCGCGTGGAAAATATCCGCAAATTCAGAATACTTGATAAAAAACTCTATACCGAAGATGGTGAAGTAACTCCGACCATGAAGGTTAAAAGAAAGTCTATTAACGCTCAGTACGGGGACCTGATCGAATCAATGTACCGCGACTAAATTGATTTATTGTCATTGCGATGAGAGAGCAGGTATAAATAGCAATCTTGCGAAATAAGCGGCTTAGCAATAAAGGCTATGACACAGTGTTTACATCAACCGCGCCATAGCCTTTTTCTTTTTGTTAAAGATGACCTTCTTGTTCTTTCTTAAGAACGTTTGTCCTGAATTTTCCCTAATCTTTTTCCCAGCCAGTCCTTCAAGCTGTCACCAATGGAAGCTTCTTTGATAATCAGTTTTGTTTCCGCGGATCTATCTGACAGCATAGATTTGGCTTTGGCGGTGTATGTGCCCGCGGGGATAGGCGGTCCGGTAAGAACAACATACTGGTCGTATGAACCGTCTTTTTTATATTTACCGCTGACTGTGCCTTTCAAAATTCCGGTTACTTTAGCCAGGGTACCCACCGCGGTGGTAAATTTTCCATCAGCGCCGACTTTTCCGTCGGCGATTGCCGCCATCTCAGCGCCATCTGAGCCGATTAATGCGATAAACACTGAATCATTCGGTTTGAAGCCGGAACCTTCAAAAACAATTTTTGTTCCCAAAAGATTGGCGGCTCCAAGACTGATTGTTCCCGGATTAACTATAAGCTGGGGAGCGGATACAGCGGGGTCAAGAGTTTTTGGCGCGGACGCGCAGCCGTAGATTAAAAAAAATGCTCCCACAATAAAAAGCCCAGTAAGAAGCAATAACTTTACAGAAATTTTCTTTTGCCTGCTAAACATTTAATAATCCTCCTTTTTGATAAATCTTTGCCATCCGAAAAACCATACAAAATTCTTCTAGTATTTCTGTGGAGTTAATAATTTTGTCATAACGGCCGGATGCGTCAATATTGGGGTGAAAATGGTTTTAACCGTCTGTCCGGTGATCTGCGCCGGCTTTAAAAAAATGCGGCTTTTATACATGTGACATCGGTTCTGCATCTAATATTTAATATTATAAACCCGATGCGCTGATTATGCAACCGCTAAAAAATAATATTTTAAAATGGCTTTTCACCCTGATTTTATTGAGAAATATCAATTGAGTTAATATACTCAAGGTGTAAACGATGAGCTAATAAACAGGAATGTTTCTTTTAAACATATCAGCAATTATATTTTCCATTGAATACAGCCCTGCGGAAGCATTTATTAGCCACTTGGCGGCAAAAATCGCTCCTTGTCCAAAAGCCGCCCTGTTAATGCTTTCGTGAATAAGCCTGATAGTTTAATTAGCCAAGCCAAAAATAATTTCGTGTTTGCCCACAATTCCGCCTACGCGGATGGAGTTGACATGTTTGCTTTTATCCAGATGCAGAATATCCGCTATTTTTAAGGCTGTTCCCGATTCTTCTTTTTTGCCGCGGAAATGTTCTTCGACAATTTCAATGTCGGCGTGGGGGGCTATCCTTTGAAGTATTTGTGAAGCCACCAAAAGAAAATTTATGCCCAACGTAATATTGGGTGAATAAAGCACAGCTGTTTTTTCAGCCATTTTTTCCAAATTATCTAAATCTTTTTGTGTGTATTTTGAAATGGCGGAGATGATTTTAATCCCAAAATCAGCGGCAGCAGCGTATTGACAATGCGCTTTAGCGCTGGAAAAATCGACTATCATGTCCACGGGATGGTTTTGAAAAAAAGCGGGAAAAACCTCATCCACAGAATAAATCAAGGCGTCGTCAACTTCATATCCCAGAAGACGCGTGGCATACTTATGATTATCTTTATGGGTTTTTCTTACAACCCATTCAAGGTCAAACAGGCCGTCTTTGAAGAATTCATCCGCCACCATGCGGCCTGTGTTGCCGAATCCAAAGAAACCTATCTTGGTTATTTTCTGATTATCGCCGGTTTTTTTCATTGAAATGAGTATAAAGAAGCCATGCACATAAGTCAACCTTTCTTCAGGCATGCGAATTGCCTCAAATAAAATGTTACCGAAGGGGTTGATAAAAGAGGTTCGTTGCCTCAAAAACCGATGTTACCGAGAAGAGAATCGGAAACGGAGGTTTTTATATGAGTCCCCAGGCTA
>DSAV01000249.1 GCA_011046295.1 Deltaproteobacteria bacterium
CGTACCTTAATAAGGCTTTCGTGTCAAGAAATATTTGAAAAACGCGGCGCAAGGAGGTTATTTGAATAAAATTAAGATATTAGATAGTTAGACGTGAAGCGAAAAAGCGTGAAGCGTGAAGCGTGAAGAGTGAAGAGAAAAAGCGTGAAACGTGAAGCGTATCTCGCATTTCGTGTCCCCCGCCGCAACACTCTTTAGTCATTGCAAACCACGCGTAAGCGAGGTGAAGCAATCTTTAATAGTGCCCCAGATCGCTTCGTTGCCTGACGGCTTTACGCGATGACAAGGAAACAAGCCTCACCCCGCGATGACACCCATTTGTCAGCGTAAGAATTGTATACTCCCTGTCATTGCGAACCGCGTGCGAGCGAGGTGAAGCAATCTAGTGTTTTATGGGATAGCTTCGGCGCATAAATGTTTCTCTTAGTCATTGCGAACCCCGCGTAAGCGGGGTGAAGCAATCTCTTGATTAATCAAATATTTATGTTATTTGAATATCATGGACAAGCAATATTATGTTTACATCATGACCAACAAGAACAATACAACTCTCTATACGGGTGTGAAGAATGATTTACCCGGAAGAGTTTTTGAACATAAGAATAAATTGATCGAAGGCTTTACGAAAAAATACAACATTATCAAAGTGGTTTATTATGAAGTATACGCGGATGTTCACGAAGCCATTTTACGGGAAAAGCAAATTAAGGGAGGCTCACGGGCAAAGAAAATAAAATTAATTGAAGAGATGAATCCACAGTGAAAGGATTTATACGATGACATTTGAGATTGCTTCATTTTGATAAATCGGAATTCGCAATGACTGCGCGGGGTTACGCCGTTAGAAATTTCTGATTTCTCACGAGATACGCTTCACCAGATACGAGATACGAATTACGCTTCACGCAAAACAATCTTTTTTGTCATTTTTTAGGCAAAAAAATCTTGACACGGGTGTTTCGCTTTGCTAGTTTCCTCGTGATATGCCTGCCGGGTGTTTTGCGGGCATGTCGCATGTGAAGTTGCCTTTGAAAAAGTGCCCGTTTTTTGAAGGCGGATTCTTAAGTTCTTGAACTAAAATTCAAGGAGGAAATAATGAAGAGATTTTGGTTAGTAATGCTTTCGCTGGGGCTGGTGATGGCCTTCAGCTCATCGGTTTTCGCGGCCGATGTAAAGTTCACCGGTTCTTTCTACGCGGCCGGTATGTATCAGGATAGAACATCACTGGTAGAAGACTCGTATATTCATCCTGCTAGTGAAGGCCCCAGCACGGCTTTCTACTATCAGAGACTGCGCGTGAACATGGACTTCATCGCCACGCCCGCACTGCAGTTGAAAACCCGTTTCGACGCGATGGAAAGAGTGTGGGGTAAAGTGAGAACTGTTACAGGCGCAGGTGGTGGTCTTGACTTGGCTTCTTCCGGTACCAGAGAGGAAAACGAAAACATCGCTTTCGACTACGCCTACATCTGGTATGCCAACCGCACCACCGGTATCTGGTCGGTAGGTATCATGGAAGACGGCGCCTGGGGTACGAAATTCGGCGACAATTCCAACCCGGAAGGCAAAATCACCTGGACGATGGTGAAAATGCCATTTATCGTCGGACTGCAGATTGTTAAGCTCAATGAATTCAGTGACAACGCGATTAACGCTTCTCCCTATGTGGACAGGGACGTTGACAAATACCAGGGCTTTGTCATTTACAATTGGAAGGGCGGCCAGGCCGGTGTGCTGGGCTACTACGTCCGCAACGCGGCGATGAGGCCGGACTTTGGTTTGGGCAGCACTGCTTGGTTGGCTGGTTTGGCGACGAAGACCGATCTTTACGGTTTGGTTCCCTACGCCAAAGCCAAGATTGGCCCCGTGGCCGTCGAGGCGGAATTCCACTATCAGGGCGGCAAAGGAGCGGTGGAAGGAGGACAGCTTCCCTTTAATTTTTTAGGTGTGTGGTTAATTCCGCAGGACATCAAATACAAGAGCATGTCCGCTTATCTTGACGCGCTGGCCGACTTCGGCATGTTCTATGCCGGCCTTACCGGTGCCTATGTTTCCGGTCCGGATTTAAACGATGCTAACAAAGTCCGCGATAACATTGACGGCGGACGCGACTGGAATCCCCTGCTGATTCTCTGGAACTTCGACAGAGATTACTGGGCAGGAGGCCTGAACGGCTGGGATGGTACCGGTTTCGGTAATGCGATGACCAACGCCAGATTCATCGCGCTCAGAGGCGGTGTGCGCCCGATAAAAGACCTCGATATCGGTATTATCGCTGCCTACGCCAGAGCGGACAAGGTAGCCGTTAACCAGTCCAAGAAGTACGGCTGGGAAGTGGATGTGACCGCTACTTACAGCATCACCAACAACCTCTCCTATATGCTGGGTGTTGGTTATCTGAAGACCGGCGATTACTTCAAGGGAGTAGTTGGGCCTGGCGATATCGCGCCGGCTGTATCCGATAACTTCCTGGTCATCAACAAGCTGACCTTGACGTTCTAATTCAGGCTGAAGGTGAAGCCCGGCGCATCCGGCATTCGCCGGAGTTCCTGCGGGACTGAAGTTAGATGGTTAGTTAAAAGAAAATTATCCCCGGAAGGGCGGGCACCTTCCGGGGATTTTTTTGTGTAAGGCCAAAGGCTTATGCCCTAAAGGGCACGCGAGGCTTAAGACCTAAGGTGGAGCGCCGCATAGCGGCGCGGAATCCCGCGAATGCGGGACTGAAGGTTGAGCACAGCGTCGTTCACCAGATACGAGATACGCTTCACCTTTCACGAATTACGCTGTTTGCACAAAGGCGCGATTTTTGGTAAAAAGAGCGCAGGAGAAAAGCCGCTATCAATAAAATATCGGGAAATACATCAGGGCTGAAAGCCGCGCAGATAAAACAGCTGGAGCGTCTTTACCGCCGCGGTGTGAGGCCGGAAAACATTATCAGCAATGAACTGGCGCGGGAGCTGTCTTTTCTTTCCGGCACGCTCAACCGCCAGATAGGCCTGCTGATTAACCGCCGCGGCGAAATCAGCCTGGTTATCCTGGGCGACGCCCGCGGCATCCTTATTCCCTCCCTCGATTCTTTCCGCGCGGCTTCCACGCGCTTCAAAGGACTGCGCCTGATTCACACGCATCTTAACGGTGAAGAACTTTCGGCGGAAGACCTGACGGATATGTCGCATCTGCGGCTCGATCTGGCAGGTGCGCTCCAGGTAAACCCAAACGGCAGCCCCGGCAAACTTTTTTGGGCGCACCTGATACCGGAAAATCCCCACGGCGATTACTGGCTGGTTCACGAACCACTCGAGCCGCATCGTCTGGAACTAAATTTTTTATCTTTTATTTCCGCCCTGGAGGATGAATTTGCCAAACAGCAAAAAACGCGCAAAATAGACGCGGCGGAAAAAGCCCTCCTCCTGCGCGTGGAGGAAAACCCTCTGGGCGCGCCCGAAGAGTCGCTGGCGGAACTGGCGCAGCTGGCCGTCACCTGCGGAGTGGAAGTATTCGATTCCATTGTGCAATACCGGCCACAGCCAGACCCGAAATTCATGCTCGGTCGCGGCAAACTTGCCGATATCAGCCTGCGCGCCGCGCAAATCGGCGCCAATATGCTTATTTTCGACCACGAACTGACGCCCGCGCAGGTGCGCTCTATAAACAAATTTACCGGCCTGAAAATTCTCGACCGCTCGCAGGTGATTCTGGATATCTTCGCGAGGCGCGCGCACAGCCGGGAAGGAAAAATCCAGGTGGAACTGGCGCAGCTCAAATACCTGCTGCCGCGCCTGACGCGCATGGACACTTCGCTTTCACGTCTGGCCGGCGGCATCGGCGGAGTGGGGCCGGGCGAAACAAAACTGGAAATCGACCGGCGCCGTATCCGCGAACGCATTCACCGGCTGGAAAAAGATTTGAAAGCGATAACAAAATCACGGCAGCAGCGGCGCGGCAAAAGGCGCAAGGCTCATCTGCCCATAATTTCCATTGTCGGCTACACGAACGCGGGTAAATCGACGCTGCTCAACACGCTCACGAAAAGCGCCGTGCTGGTACAAGACAAGCTCTTCGCCACGCTGGATACGAAAAGCGCGCGCCTGCGCTTCCCCCGCGACACGGAAGCCATCATCACCGACACGGTGGGTTTCATCCGAAATCTGCCGCGCGAACTTTTCGCCGCCTTCCGCGCGACGCTCGATGAACTGGACGACGCGGATATGCTGCTGCACGTGGTGGACATCAGCAATGAACGCTTCGAAGAACAGATGAAGGCGGTGGAAAAAATCCTCGACGAGCTGGAAATAAGTGACAAGCCGACCATCCGGGTGTTCAACAAGGCCGACCTCTTTGTCGACAAGAATCTGCTGCCCGACATCTGCGCGCGCTTTGGCGCGGTGGCCGTCTCGGCGCCGGATAAAACAACACTGCACGGGCTTTTGACAAAAATTGAAACAACGCTCGCCCCTAAATTCTTCCCAGGACAGACGTTTTGTGATAAGGGTATAAGGCTTAAGACTTAAGACTTAAGGCTTAAGGCTTGAGGATTGGAAGGCAGGGGAATGCGGGATCATAGAAAGTTGAAAGCATTCGAGCTGGCGGACGAACTGGTTATTTTGTCCTATAAGGTAACAGAAGGTTTTCCCAAGGAAGAACTATACGGACTGACTTCACAAATAAAGAGATCAGCAATTTCCGTGCCTTCCAATATTGTTGAAGGATGCGCGCGCGATACTCAGGCGGATTATGTGAGGTTTCTCTACATGGCTTTCGGATCACTTAGGGAGTTGCACTATCAACTGCAAATAGCAGAGAGATTGAATTTTATGAGCAGCAATGCCCTGTCTGTTATTGAAGAAAAAGTAATAGAAACTGAGAAGGTACTGAGCGGCTTGATCAAGGCCTTTAAAAAAGAATAAATTTTTACCCCAGGCCTCGCGTGCCCTTTTGGGTATAAGCCTTAGGCCTTACGCCTAAATACCTTTACCATGGAGGTAATATGAAAACTTTACGTACGGCAATTATTTTTATCGTCTTTCTTTTTTCCGTCAACGGTTTCGCGGCGGAAGAAAAAATCATTACCATCGTCCATACCAATGACCTGCACTCGCACTTTCAGGGATTTTCTCCGGAGCTGGATTACCGGCCGTTTGCCGCCGGCGCCGACAAAACACGCGGCGGCTGGTCGCGCATTGCCACGGTAATCAACCAGACGAAACAGGAAAGAGACAACACCGTGCTGGTGCTGGATTCCGGCGACTACACCATGGGTTCGCTATTTCACATGCTCGCGCGCGAACAGGCTTTTGAGTTGCGGCTTATGGCCGCCATGGGCTATGACGCCGTCACGCTGGGCAACCATGAATTCGACCTGAAACCGGCAGGCCTGGCGCGGATTCTTACCACGGCTAAAAAACACGCCCGTCTGCCTGAAATAGTTTTTGCCGGCGCCGTCTTCGATGAAAAAAGCGAGGCGGATAAAACACTGGAAGCCGCTTTTGCCGAAATCCCGGTGAGGCAATACACTGTCCTGGAGCGAGACGGAATCAGGATAGGAATCTTCGGCCTCATGGGAAAAGACGCCGCCGAGGTGGCGCCCTTCGCCCGCCCCGTGACCTTCCGCGACCCGGTGGAGGTCGCGCGTGAAACGGTCAGGGCGCTGCGCGAGAAGGAAAAAACGGATATCGTTATCTGCCTTTCCCACAGCGGTCTGAATATTAACAGAAAAAAGTCGGAAGATGAAATTCTGGCGGCCAGGGTAAGGGGAATCGATGTTATCGTCAGCGGCCATTCGCACCACCTGCTACAGCAGCCGGTAATTGTCGGCGAGACGATAATCGTTCAGGTCGGAGCTTACGGCCGAAACGTCGGCGTGCTGGATATTGTTTATGACGGGGAAAAAGTCGCGCTTAAGGAATATAAATCCGTGCCCGTGGACAGTTCCATCACCGGCGATAAGGAAATTCAGAATACGTTAGACAGGTTCAAACAGAAAATCGACACGCAGTTTCTCGCCGAATACGGACTGAGCTACGACCAGATTATCGCGCAGACAAAATGGGATATGGAAATAAGCGACGTGGAATCACCGCTGGGAAACCTGATTGCCGATTCCATCCGCTGGTATGTGAATAAAGTTGATTCCCGTCCGGGGGACGCGAAAAGCCGCGTGGTCATTGCCGTGGAATCCAACGGCGTTATCAGAGACCATCTGATTGCCGGTGAGACCGGTTATATCACGGTGGGTGATTTGTTCCGCACCATCCCCCTGGGTATCGGCATGGATGAACAGGCCTCCATGGGCTACCCGCTCATCAGTTTTTATCTCTACGGCTATGAAATCAAACGGGCGCTGGAAATTCTGGCCAGCGTCTATCCTCTGAAGGGGTACGATTATTTCCTGCAGGTCTCCGGTGTGCGCTTTACGTATAACCCCAACCGGGTGATTTTCGACAGGGTGACCAGCATCGAAATCGGCGACGAGGATACAGGTTACCGTCCGCTTGATTACCGGGAAACGAACCGGGCGCTCTACCGTGTGGCGGCAAATATCTATAATGCCACATTCCTGAAACTAATCGGCGGCTTCACTTACGGTTTTCTGGAGATTGCCCCGAAAGACTCCAAAGGAAGGACGGTAAGCGACCTGACACGGCTGCGGGTGGACGCGGACAAATCCCAGCCCGGAATCCAGGAGCTGAAACAGTGGGTGGGCGTAATCAAGTACGTGCAGTCTTTTAAAGATGTCACCGGCGACGGCATTGCCGATATACCGGAAAAATACAGGCAGCCGCTGGGAAGAATTGTCGCCGAGCCGAGCTGGAATCCTGTCGCTTTGGCCGCGCGCCCCGCTTTGCCGACAATCATAGCGATGACGCTGCTGGCGCTGATGGCGGTTATGATAATTTATGTGGGCCGCCGCGTCATGAAAAGAAAAAAGAAAAGGCGCTCGACTTTAAAATTTAAGTGAAAAAGGTGAAAGGCGTATACCCTAAAGGGCACGCGAGGCTGATAACCTAAGGGTCACACGAGGTGAAGAAGAGCGTGAAGCGGGATTTGTGAAGCGCGTGACCTCTTTGCGTCATTGCGAACCCGCGTAAGCGGCGTGAAGCAATCTCTGAGATTCTCTCGCCGTGACACATGATGGTATAATAGTAAGGATGCTTATGCGCCGGTTCCCGCATTTAGAGGTGTTGCCCGTTATTGAACACAGTGATTGACATGGGGCTAAGTGGTTTGATTAAATTATTAAAAAAGTATGATAAGTTTATGACCTTAGGTCTTAGGCCTTTGGTCTTGAAAGCTTAAATTATTCATGAACAAAGACTATATGGAAATCCGCTGGCACGGGCGCGGCGGGCAGGGGGCAATTACGGCGGCAAAAATTGTCGCCGGGGCGGCTTTTGCTTCCGGGTACGCCGGGGTGGTCATGGCGCCCAGCTTCGGCACGGAACGCCGGGGAGCGCCGGTAATGACTTCTCTGAAAATCGCCCGCGAGAAAATTTACGATTTGTCGCCCATCGAAGAGCCGGATATCGTGGTGGTCCTCGATCATCTGCTGCTCAACGAGGCGGATGTCACGCACGGCCTGAAACCGGGCGGCCTCATTGTTCTCAACACGCCGCGGGACTTCACGTCATATCATTTCCGTAAATACCGGCTGGCTGCCGCGGATATCACGTCCATCTCCGTCGAGGCGGGCCTGCCGCACGGCGTGGTAAATACCGGCATTATCGGGTCGCTGGCGCGCGCCGCGAATTTTCCGGAAATTTCTCTTTTGCTGGCGGGTATCGAAGAAGAATTCCGCGTCCGCGCGCCGCAAAAGAACGCTCTGGCCGCGCGGTTGGCCTACGAAAGAACTCTCACGGGGGATTGAATTTGGGCACCAGAGACTATCCGAAAAAAACATCGCACAGCGAACACGCGCCCGGGGACGGAGGCCGTACCGGGTCGTGGCGCGTGGAACGCCCCGTCATTGACCAGAGCCTGTGCATTCCCTGCAAAAGAAATAAAGAGGCCTGCTTTATTTGCTGGCTGTTCTGCCCGGAAATCGTGATTTCGCGGACAATCCCGCCCGTGATAGATTTGGAATACTGCAAAGGCTGCGGCATCTGCGCGGAGGAATGCCCGACGAAGGCAATCACCATGGTGGATGAATCGCTCCTCGAACAAGATAAAAAGGAAAAAGAATAAACACGATGCAGATTATTGAAAACGGAAATGTCGCGGCCGCCCTCGGCGTGAGACTGTGCCGACCGGAAGTGATTGCCGCCTATCCCATAACGCCGCAGACACCGGTGACGGAAAAACTTTCCGAATTCGTGGAAGAAGGCTCGCTTGCGTCCGAATATATTCCCGTGGAAAGCGAACATTCCGCGCTGGCCGTGTGCATTGCCGCTTCCTCGGCCGGCTCCCGCGTCTTTACCGCCACTTCCGCCAACGGCCTTTTATACATGCACGAACAGGTGCACTGGGCTGCGGGCGCGCGCCTGCCCGTCGTCATGTGCGTGGTCAACCGCGCCGTCGGCGCGCCCTGGAATATCTGGAACGACCACCAGGATTCCATTTCCCAGCGCGATACCGGCTGGATACAGATATATTGCGCCGACCATCAGCAGATTATCGATTCGGTCATCAAGGCCTACTGGATGGCGGAAAAAGTGAATATTCCGGTGATGGTCTGCTATGACGGGTATATCCTTTCCCACACGTTCATGCCGTTTGATTTACCCGACCAAAAAAAAGTTGACGCTTTCTTGCCGCCCTTCCGGCCGGATTACGCGCTTGATCCGGCGGAGCCCGCCAACCTCAATACGGTGACGCTGCCGGATGTCCGGCACGATGTTCACGGACGCCTGGCGCACGGCTATATGGAAATACGCTGCCTGCTGCAGGAAGACCTGCGCTCGTCGTCACCTTTTTTTCTGGAGGTGGAAAACAGTTTTGGCGAAATTTTGGGAAGAAAGATCAATCCTTTTGTCGAAGAGTATCACTGCTCGGACGCGGATTACGTCGCGTGCGCCCTGGGTTCGCTTTCGTATCAGCTGCGCGTCTGCGCCGACGATCTCAGGAAAGAAGGAGTAAAGGTGGGGATTATGGGTATTCGGCTGTACCGCCCGTTTCCTGATGAGACGATTGCCCGCTTGCTGGCGGGTAAGAAAGGCGTGATTGTCTTTGAAAAGGCGCTCAGTTACGGCTATGAAGGGGCGCTGGCTTCCGATCTGAAAGCCGCGCTGTATCAACACCTCGCAGGAACAGGCAGTCTGCCTTTTGTGCAAAATTTTATCACCGGCATCGGCGGGCGCGATATCCGCACACAGGAGCTGACGCAGGCGCTGCGCGCTACGATACAGGGAAACCAGACGAAAGAACCACTCTGGATTGGGCTTAAACTCTAGGAGACTTTCATGCAGCCTAAAACAACAATTTTGAGTTTGTCCACGGAAGAATTTGTCCATGCGGGAACGCGGGCCTGTTCCGGCTGCGGGCTGGCCATCGCCTACCGCGTGGGGCTTAAGGCCCTGGGCAAAGATACCATCCTGGTTGTGCCGCCTAGCTGCCTCACCGTGCTGCAGGGGCTGTTTCCGGTTGCTTCGACAAAACTCCCCTGCCTGAATGTTACCTTTGCCTCCACGGCCGCCGCTGCTACAGGAATTCTGGCGGCGCTCAAGGCGCAGAAAAAAACGCGTACCAAAGTGGCGGCCTGGGCCGGCGACGGAGGAACGGCGGACATCGGCCTGCAGGCGCTCTCCGGCGCGGCGGAACGCGGCGACGACATATTCTATTTCTGCTACGACAACGAAGGCTACATGAACACGGGCGCGCAGCGCTCCGGCACGACGCCCATCGGAGCGCTTACCGCCAACACGCCGTTTAAGGGAAAACGCGAGCAGAAAAAGGACGTGGCCGCCATAATGGCGGCGCACAAATTAAGCTATGTGGCCGCCTGCTCCGCGGCTTACCCGCTGGACCTCTACGACAAAATTCTCCGCTGCAAAAATTTACCCGGCACAAAATATATTCATATCCATATTCCCTGTCCGCCCGGCTGGGGGTATGAGCCGCGCCATGGCATCAGGTTGGGCCGCCTGGCGGTGGAAACGGGCTATTACGACCTGTATGAAATCGTCAACGGGGAATTCACGCTCAGCGGCGCCTCGAACAAAATGCTGGAAAAACGCAATCTCGTGCCGGTGCGCGAATATTTCCGCGCGCAGTCGCGTTTCCAGGTTCTCAGCGACAAACAGATTGAGGATATCCAAAAACAGATTGATGAAAAATGGGAAGAATATTATAAAAAGGGAGAAAAGTAAGCAAACGAAAACAGCCTCGCTTAATTTTCGGACTGTGTTTGCGCGGTGAAAATATTATGGACGACAAAGAAACAAAGGAAACGAAAAATTTCCTTTACGGATTTTATGCCTTGAGATTTTATCTGCCTTTTTCTGGTTTAGCCAGAAGCTGGCAGAGATTCTGGAAGAAACGGCTCAATAAAAAAAGTCAATTGCTTCAGCAGATTAACCTGCCTAAAATTTCCTGGAAGAAATGCACGCCGGTCAGGAAAATAAAAATATGGGAGACTGAAACAAAAAACGGAAATGTCAGAATAAGTGAACTGGCGATGCTCAATGCTTTGGCGGCGCACTGTGAAGACGGAGCAAATATTTTCGAGATAGGAACTTTCGACGGGAGAACCACGCTGAACATGACTTTTTCTTCTTCGTCAAACTGCCGCATCTATACGCTTGATTTAATGCCGGAGATGGAAACACGCTTTAATCTTGCCGCGGGCGAAAGACATATGGTGGAAGTCAAGGTGCCGGCAGAGCGACTGATGAAACATCTTGAAGCCGGCGAGCAGGCTGTTCAGAAGATACGCCGCCTGTTCGGAGATTCGGCAAAATTCGATTTTTCGCCGTTTAAAAATTCCTGCTCCCTCGTTTTTGTGGACGGTTCGCATGCCTATGACTATGTTAAGTCCGATACGCGCAATGCTATGAAAATTGTGAAACCCGGCGGTGTTATTGTCTGGCATGATTACGGAATCTGGAGCGGAGTGACAAAAGCTCTGGAGGAAATTGAGGCCGAAGAAAAAATCGGGTTAAGAAATATCAGAGGCACTTCTCTTGTGTTTTGGAAAAAAGTGTGATGTCGGCATGTAAGCGCTAATTTTTCGGCGGTAAGTAAACAGCATCCGAAATTGCTCAATTTTTGCAAAAGTTATTGACATTAAAAGGCAATCGCATTATATAGAGCGCTCTCGCGCCGGCAAGCGGCCGCGCTTTTCGGTTAAATAGCGCGGTCGATTATTTTAATCAAAACGCTGGGGAATCGTTCAATGGTAGGACGCCGGACTCTGACTCCGAGAATCAAGGTTCGAATCCTTGTTCCCCAGCCATTTTTAACTCTTAAAAATTTCATACGACGCGCTAAAAAACGATTTTACTTTTGGCTGTTGTGTGAAGCCCTCTCTTGCTAGCCGAATTTTTATTTACCGCAGCAGATTTGATTTTAGCGCTGTACAGCGCCACTGCGTCATTGCGAAGACATCAAAGGCGGCTGAAGCAATCTCAGAGATCGCTTCGACCCGCTAAAGCGAAACTCACGATGACAAAGAGAGCTTTTGTCTGAGAAGTGACAAAATATTGATCGTCAGATATTATTGCTAGTCTTTTTCAGATATTTTTGTCCAAGAGTTGCGAAGCGGCACTATCCGATTGAAAACCGGTTTTCCGGGTTTTGTGTCTTTTTCGTCAGCGCAGAAGTATCCCTGCCGTTCGAACTGATAACGGCTGCCGGGCCGCGCGCCGGCCAGGCTTGCTTCGGCATAGCACCCCTTTACTGTTTCCAGCGAATGTTGGTTTAAAAAGTTCAGGAAATCTTCCTTGGCGCCCGGATCGGCAATGTTGAACAGGTACTCGTAAAGACGGACTTCGGTTTCTACGGCCTCAGCCGCCGATACCCAGTGAATCACGCCCGGCACCTTGCGCCCGTCAGCGGGCGGGCCGTCTTTTGTCTCCGGCGCGTAAGTGCAATGCAGCTCAATTAGCTTGCCGCTTTTTTCGTCTTTAACCATTTTTTCAAATTTGATGACATAGGCGTTGCGCAGGCGCACCTCGCGGCCCGGTCCGAGACGGCGGTATTTTTTCGGCGGTTCTTCCATGAAGTCGTCACGCTCAATATAAATTTCACGGGAAAAGGGAACTTTCCGAAAACCAAGTTCAGGACGCAGCGGATGATTGGCGCATTCGATTTGTTCTACTTTCCTTTCCGGATAATTGTCGATAATCACCTTGAGCGGCCGTAAAACGCACATCGCCCGCGGCGCATTTTCGTTCAGGTCTTCGCGCACGCAATGCTCCAACAGCGCGATGTCGATAAGGTTATCTTTTTTGGCTACGCCGATTTGCGCGCAAAACTGACGTATGGCCTCCGGCGGATAACCGCGCCGCCGCATTGCCGCTACCGTGGGCATGCGTGGGTCGTCCCAGCCGGTGACATATTTATTCCGCACCAGTTCAATGAGCCGGCGTTTGCTCAGAACCGTGTAACTCAAATTAAGCCGCGCGAATTCTATTTGCCTGGGACGGTTGCCAGGAATCAGCCGTTCGACAAACCAATCGTAGAGCGGACGATTGTTTTCAAATTCCAGCGTGCAGATGGAATGGGTGATGCCTTCCAGCGCGTCGGACAGGCAGTGAGCGAAATCGTACATCGGATAAATAACCCAATTCGTTTGTGTCCGGTAATGCGGTTCCCGCTTAATGCGATACAAAACCGGGTCGCGCATGACGATATTGGGCGAGGCCATGTCGATTTTGGCGCGCAGTGTGTGCGCTCCGTCGGGAAATTCACCGGCTCTCATCCGGGTGAACAAATCGAGGTTTTCCTCGACACGGCGGTTACGGTAAGGGCTTTCCTTTCCCGGCTGCGTAAACGTACCTCGATTTTCCCGGACTTCCTCGGCGCTCAGGGAACAAACAAAGGCGTCACCTCTTTTGATAAGCTGCACGGCGAACCCGTAGAGCTCTTCGAAGTAGCCGGAAGCGTAAAACAGGCGCTCTCCCCAGTCGAATCCCAGCCAGTGCACGTCGCGGATAATGGATTGAACGTATTCCATGGATTCGCCCGCCGGGTCTGTGTCATCAAACCTCAGATTGCAGGTTCCCCCGTACTGGAGGGCGATGCCGAAATTCAGGCAAACGGATTTAGCGTGTCCGATGTGAATGTAACCGTTGGGTTCGGGCGGGAAACGCGTGACCACACGGCCGTCGTTCTTGTTTTGTTTAAGGTCAGTGTCAATGATGTCGCGGATAAAGTCGCTCGAACCTGGAATAAACTGCTGCGTCATATATTTGAACTCCCTGCTCTTCATAAAATGAGGGCGCTTTGGCAAAACCGCCAATTACGCCATTCCGGCGAAAGCATCCAACCGATATTTTCAATAGTTTCCTGAAGACGCGTTTTTATCCGCGTGACAAAAAAACGATTTTTTCAAAATTCTCAGCATGCGCACCGGAATCTATAATATTCGTGAAAATATATCAACGGCATATCTTCACGAAGGCGCGACAAAAAATATTATGAGTTGTTTTTCATCAGCCAAGCAGGGTTTTCAAAGTATCCATGTTCAGGTTGCCGCCGGACATAATCATGGCCACTTTTTTCCCGGCCAGGCGGTCTTTGATTTTGTAGGCGGCCATCAAAGACACCGCGCCCGCGGCTTCGGCCAGATTGTGAGTGATGGAAAGCGCCATTCTGATTCCCTCAATTATTTCCTCTTCGCTCAGAAGGACGACGTCGTTGATAGTATCCTTCATAATGACATAGGGCAGATGAAAAACGCTTCTGGCCGCCAGGCCGTCGGCGATGGTGTAAGCGCCTTCATCAAGCGTTATAACTTCTCCTTTCACGCGGGAATGAGAGAAGGAAGGAACATTGTGCGGTTCCACCCCGATGATTTCGATGTCCGGCTTGATGGCGCGAGCGGTTTTTAAAACTGCCGCGCAGCCCGCGCCGCCGCCGATAGGACAGATAATCGTGTCAACATCGGGCAGGTCTTCGAGAATTTCGAGTGCCATGGTAGCCAGGCCGTTGAGGATTTCGGGTTCATTGCCCTGCTGGACATAATAGTAACCGGCGCTGTCCACCAACTCCTCGCAGTATGATTGCGCGTCGTAAAAATCCTGTCCGCGCACAACCAGTTCCGCGCCGTAACTTTCTATAATTCTGTTGATTTCCGGGTTATTATTTTCCGGAACAACCACCGTGCACGGCACGTTGAACCATTGCCCCGCCCAGGCCATTGCCAATCCGTGATTGCCCCTGGTTGCCACGAGAATGCCGCCTTCCAGTTCTTCCTGGGAAACATGATGGAAAAAATTGAGCGCGCCCCTGATTTTGAATGACCCTGTCGGATTGTGGTTTTCGTGCTTGACAAAAGCCATGCAACCCAGAAGCCGTGATAATTCCGAATAGCAAATCAGGTTTGTCCTGTTTAAGTATCGGTAAATGACCGATTTTGCCATTAAAGTTCCTGCTAAATTGACCCGCTTGCTGAGTTCTTCGTATTTTTTAAGCATAAAAGCCTCCCGTGCTGTACGCTACTATCCTAATGCATGGTACAGCCAGATTTTTCTTTTGCCTTAGGTCTTTAACCTAAAAACTTTTCTATCATTTCCGCGTAACGCCCGGCCGCTCCTTTGTTGGCGGCGACAACGGCTTTACCCGGTGCGCCCCTCTGTTCGAGTCCGGCTTCATCGCGCAGCACCTGAAGAATTTTTTTCTGCAAATCTCTGGCGTTCTTTACCGTCATGGCGCAGCCGGCTTCCTCCAGCAATTTTTTCTCTTCGCTGAAATCTTCCATGGAAGGGCCGTAGAAGATAAATTTTCCCCATGCCGCCGCTTCCAGAATATTCTGGCCTCCTTTCGGCACCAGGCTGCCGCCGCAATACACAACTGTGGCCACACAGTAAATCTTGAATAACTCTCCGATAACGTCCACAACGATAATTCTTTCACCCGACCGCATTTTTCCCCTGTTGATTTTGCTTAAGGTAATGACATCAGTGAACCCGTTTTGCCCCAGCAGGTCGATAACCGCCGAGGACCTTTCGATATGCCGGGGAACGATAATTAGATTATAATAAGGGTATAAATCCAGTATCCGTCGGTATACCCTGATGATTATTTCCTCTTCTTTCGGATGAGTACTGCCGGCGACAAAAAACCTCTCGTCCTTTCGGGCGTTCAGGCGCCGGCAGGTTTCATCGCGTAACTGGTCGGAAATACGCGCGGCCAGACCGTCGTATTTGGCGTTTCCCATTACGGTTACTTTATCCGCGGGCATTCCTATTTTTTTCATACGGCGCGCGTCAACTTCGGTAATCATGGCGACGGCCGTTAAACCAGCGAAAATTCTTTTCCAAAAAAATGCCGTCAAACGGTATTTGCCGTAGGAGCGCGGCGATATGCGCCCATTGACCATGAGCGTTTTGACGCCCTGCGCCTGGCAGGCTTTGAGAAAATTCGGCCATATTTCCGTTTCCACCATGACAAAAACATCCGGCGCGGCTGTTTTTAAAACGTTACTCACGACGCAGGGAAAATCGAGGGGAAAATAGATAAAAGCGGAGGCGCCCTTTATCAGGCTGCGGGCCATCTGCTGGCCTGTTTCCGTGGAGGTGGAAAAAACAATATCCGCGTCAGGAACTTTATTCTTTAGCGCCTCCACGATGGGTGCGGCGGCGGTGACTTCTCCCACCGATACCGCGTGTATCCACAAGCGTTTTTTGCTTTTCAGGCGCGCGAAGATTTCAGCTTGCCGGCCGCCGAGCTTGGGGATAATGCTTTTGCGGTATTTTCCCTTGAATAACACGACGATTAAATAATAGGGAAAAAGTATTATGGCCACGATAAGCAGCAAAATATTGTATAAAAAATACATGCTTTATCTTCAGATTTTTCCATGCCGGTGTCAAGGATTTACTTTGGGAAATAGGCTGAAGGTGGAGCCCCGCTATAGCGGGGCGGAATCCGGCGGATGCCGGACAAAAGGTTGGA
>DSAV01000008.1 GCA_011046295.1 Deltaproteobacteria bacterium
AACAAAAGCATCGGCAAAATCAGCCATCGCGATGTGCGCCATATCGTATGTTGCCGAGGAAACGAACATGTCCAGGTAAACCTGATTCTGCGAAAGAGTCTGCATGGTCAGGGGTGTGATAAATTCCGCGGCGCTTTTCGTCATGACAACTTTCACCTGCGCGCCTTCTTTAATCAGGGCGCGCGTCAATTCGGCGGCTTTATACGCCGCAATGCCGCCGGTAACTCCCAGAACAATTCTCTTCCCTCTAATCATGCCGAACTTCTCTTTCAGTAATGAATGTGCCTGGAATATAACAGTGTTTTTCGTCAATATCAACATAAACTATACCCATATTAAGATGCTCCAATCTGATTTGTAATTGCGCCTTGTTTCATACGGAAATTGACAACGCTTGGGCACGCAAAAAAACAAATATATCTTGAAAAAAACAGCAAAACTCATTATGAACGCTCTTCTTGTTCAATCCTTTAATTCCACGGAGAATTCAGTTTATGAAAAAATCTGTTATATATTTTATTGCTGGGTTGCTGCTGGCCGGAGGCCTTCTGGGCTGGCTTTATTTCAGCCACTACCTGGAGCTGGAAAAACCGCAAATCGAACTGAAACGTGAAATATCCTTTATCGGCAAAAATAAAAAAGTGGAAATAACATTTTCCGACCAAAAAAGCGGCATCTCCCATGTCAAACTGGAAATTGTCCAGGATGAAAAAAAACAGAAGTTACTCAACCGGAAGATTCCGTCACGGGGAAAAACGCAAATAATCACGTCTTTAACAATAGATGCCACCACCGCCAATCTGGTTGACGGCCCCGCGACGCTGATTATTTCGGCGGCAGATTATTCCCTTTTCAGGAATAAGAAAGTCCTTTCCGTGCCGGTTACTATAGATACCAAGCCGCCGCAGATTTTGATTTTCAGCAAGGCCAATTACATAACCCAGGGCGGCACATGCTTTATTGCTTACCGGGTGTCCAAAGCCGTCGAGACAAGCGGAATTTTCGTCAATGACTATTTCACGCCCGGCTACCGCAAGGAGATTAGTGGAAATCCTCTTCATGTTGTTTACTTTGCCCTGCCTCTGGAGGCAACAAGGGAAAACACCAGAATCGACGTATACGCGCTGGATGAAGCGGGAAATGAAGCAAGAACCAGCCTGCCGTTTTTCATCCGGGAAAGAAAAACCCGTAAAGACAGCGTGGTTTTGGATAAATCTTTTCTGCAATTTAAAATGCCTGAATTTGAACGCGCCATGCCTGAATTACAGGGGAAATCACATGCGGAAATCTTTAAATTCATTAATTCGCAAATGCGCAAAGATAACGACAGAACCATCCGTGATATATGCCGGGTATCAGCGAAAAAAAAACTCTGGGAAGGAGCATTTTTAAGAATGCGCGAAGCCGCGACCATGGCCAAATTCGGAGATGAACGTGAATACATTATCGCCGGCAAAAAATACGGGGCTTCTGTTCACCTCGGTATCGATCTGGCTTCGACAGCCCAGGCTCCCATTGAAGCGGCAAATCACGGCATCGTGGTTTTTTCCGGCAAATTGGGTATCTACGGCAATACGGTAATTATAGACCACGGGCACGGATTATCCAGCTTATACGCCCATTTATCAGTCATCGAAACATCAGCAGGAAAAGAAGTGAAAAAGGGAGAACGCCTAGGTTATTCGGGAACAACCGGGCTGGCGGGAGGAGATCACTTGCATTTCAGCGTGCTTGCCGGGGGCAGATTCGTTAATCCCCTGGAATGGTGGGGCAGGCGCTGGATTGAAAACAACGTGTATAAAAAAATTGATTTCTGAAATTTATCCCCGCGACAAATTATCCAACCGTTCGGAAAAAGGCGGGACGAAAGCTTTTCACCGGCAATACAATTAGCTCTTGCCGATATCGCGGTGGTTTAAATTGATCAGGTATTTCATACCCTTCAGGTAAGCGCTCAATTCGTTGGCCATTGCCACGGAACGGTGTTTCCCCCCGGTGCATCCCAGGGCGATATTCAATCGTACCTTTCCTTCTTTGTCATAAAGAGGTATGAGCATGGTCAGCAAACTTAAAATCTTTTGCAGAAATTTTTTGCTATCCTTATTCTTCATAATATAGTCCCTAACTGCCTGATGATGACCGTCTAAGCTCTTCAGTTTTTCCACAAAGAACGGATTGGGTAAAAATCTTACGTCAAAGACAAGGTCGGCATCTGCGGGCAATCCGTAACGATAACCGAAAGAGGAAATGCTTATAACCATTTTTTTGAAATCTTTCGAAGGAAGAAAATGCCTCTGCACAAGGTCTTTCAACTGGTGCACATTAACAGAAGTTGTGTCGATAACTTTATCCGCCATCTGCCTTAAAGGAGCCAGTTTTTCTCTCTCCATGCGGATGCCGGCGGCAATCGTTCCTCTTTTCGAAAGGGGATGATTGCGCCTGGTCTCGCTGTAGCGTTGCAAAAGCGCCTCATCACCCGCTTCCAGAAATACGATTTCGATTTTGAAGCCCTTTTCCTGCAGGCGCTGGAATATCCGGCGGTATTTTTCCAGAAAGCTCTTTTCCCTTAAATCCATGACCATGGCGACCCGGTACACCTTCGGGGAAGAAAGCAGCGTTATTTCCAGAAATTTTGGCAATAAAACAACCGGCAGGTTATCCACGCAAAAGAACCCTATATCCTCCAGGGCTCTGAGCGCGGTGCTTTTACCGGAACCGGAAAGTCCCGAAATTATGACGACGCGCAAGTTCTTCATTGAGGCACCTCTCCAGAATACAAAGTGATTTTTAGCAAATTTATTTCAAAATAGCCAGCGTGGGGGGAAACTTGAAAATCGGGGTAGGAAAAGATGAACTACAGGCCGCAGATCTCGTCTTGGGCAATAATCGATTTATATAAATCGCCCGGTGATTTTGCTTCCATAAGCTTTTTACGGAAATCACCCGCTTTTAACATTTTGGATATTTTGGCCAAAGCTTTGAGATGCTGACCGGCGGAATTTTCCGGCGCTAAAAGCAGGAAAAAAAGATGAACAGGTTTGCCGTCAATAGCGTCAAAACCAACACCTTGCACGCTTCGCCCGAAAGCGACCACAAGCTCGTCCAGCCCCGGAATTTTTCCATGAGGAATGGCTACGCCGTCACCGATTCCCGTCGAGCCCAGCTTTTCTCGTTGCTGTAAAACTTCCATGACAACGGAAGAATCTATTTTCACGCCACCGCTGACCAGCGTATTCACCAGTTCCTGTAATGCTTCCGTTTTGTTTTTGGCAGACAAGCTGTCATTAACGAATTTGCTGTTAATAATTTGATTTATTTGCATTTCACACACCATCTGCCGCATCATTTAAGCGAATCACTTTAAAACCCACAACGGCAACCCCGAAGATTGACTTCTTCCGCCGTTCAACTGTTAGTTTCGATAAGCGTATAATTGCCGTCATCACGCCGGTAAACCACGCTTATATTTTCCGAGGAAGAATCGCGATAAATGATAAATCCCGACTTATCTTCCTCTATTTCCATAATCGCCTCTTCCAGAGACATCGGTTTCAATATGATTTCTCGTGTTTCAACAACCCTATTTTTCGTCAATTCCCCGGTTTCTTCTGTTACATTATCTGCTTTATTATGCCGGATACTGACCGGTTTTCTCGTTCTTGTTTTTTCCTTTTGCTTTTTTATCTGCTTTTCAATTTTATCAACGCACTTGTCAATCGCCAGGTGCATGTCCTTGTCTTTATCTTTGGCATTTACGTTCCAACCTGCCGCGCTGAGTTTTATTTCAGCGTAATTTCTGAATTTTTCCACATAAAGAACTATGTGGGCTTCGGCAGGATTATCAAGGTATTTCTTTAATTTGCTGATTTTTTCCTCGGCGTAATTTTTTTGCCATTTTTCACCTTCATAATTTCTGAAAGTTACTGAAATTTTCATTCTTTCTCCTCCCTTGGGAACCTGCCTTCATTTCTTCCGGCTGCAGCATTAAACCAGGAATTGTTACAAAGGCAAGTGATATAATGACATGAAAGCCAAAAGTCAATTGTTTTTTATATTTCATTTCAACCCAGATAAATGAATTTAAAAATATTTTTTTCTTTTGGAAGAAGGCAAGATGCCCATTATTTCGCGGTACTTGGCAACAGTCCGGCGGGCGATATCAATTCCGTTTGCTTTTAGGAGTTCAACTATTTCACAATCACTGTGGGGTTTTTTGTGGTTTTCCTGGCTGATTATCTTTTTAATCGCCTCTTTGACGCTCTTCGAGGCTACCGTTTCCCCCGAAGCTCCCTGAAGGGAACTGCCGAAGAAGTATTTGAGTTCAAAAATACCACGCGCAGTGTGCATGTATTTGTTGTTTACCACTCTGCTTACCGTTGATTCGTGCATTTCAACATCGGTGGCGATATCGCGCAGCACGAGGGGTTTGAGATGGTTGATTCCCTTGTCAAAAAAATCTTTTTGATACTTAACGATGCTCTCGGATATTTTATAAATAGTTTTTTGCCTTTGCTGAATGCTTTTAATCAGCCACGTGGCCGCCTGGACCTTGTCCCTGATATATTTTTTACCGTTTTCCTGCTCCGGGCCCTGGGAACCTACACCGGCCATTATTTCCCGGTAAAAATTACTGATGCGCAGGCGTGGCAAACCGTCGTCATTGACGATAATCTTATATTCATCGCCAGTTTTCACGACATAAACATCCGGTATAATCGCCTGGGCTCTTTCTTCGGAATAAGCGCTGCCCGGTTTCGGGTCCATATTACTGATTAATAAAACAGCCTCCTCCACTTCGCGCAGGGGAACCTTTAATTTGCGCGCGATATTGGCGTAATTTTTCAGTTCAAGGTCTTTAATATAATTTTTAATGATAACTTCAACAATAGAATTTTTCCCCACACCAGCGATTCGTGCCTGAATCAACAGGCATTCCTGTAAATCACGGGCGGCAATTCCGGGCGGATCGAATTCCTGAATCTTTTTTAATACAAATTCGACCATCTGCACGCTGACGTTTTCCAGTGACGCTATCTCCTCAACTGTCGCGCAAAGATAACCATTCTGGTCAAGGTTTCCGATTATCTGAGCGCCCACGCGCGATTCTTCATCGTTCAATGATGAGAGTTTAATTTGCCACATCAGGTGATTCGAAAGCGACGGGTTTTCAGCAATAACATTATCCCACACGGGTGCTTCCGCATCTCTGCGACCGTAAGTGACACCCATGGGACCATAATCTTCGAGATAGTTATTCCAATCAAACTCCTCCCGCCCGTCCCCTTCTCCGGTAAGCTCTTCCATTTTCTCCGGCTGCTTTACCTCTGCATTTTCCAGCAGACTTAATTCTCCATCAACTTCGGCACTACTCTCTTCGCCATTCCACTCTTCTGCGGAAGCTTCCTCCAGCAGTGGATTTTCTTCCATTTCCTGGTTGATTGTTTCAACAAGCTCAAGCCTCGATAACTGCAGAAGCTTAATCGCCTGCTGCAATTGTGGCGTCATAATCAGTTGCTGGGAAAGTTTTAGATTTTGCTTTAACTCAAATGCCATGATACATATTTAATCAGTTTCTTATAAATTGAATTTTTCGCCAAAATAGAATTTACGGGCAAGATCGCTGGAAGAAATCGTTGCCGGACTTCCCTCAACAAGAATTTTGCCTTCATTCACAATGTAGGCGCGGTCGCAACAGGACAGGGTTTCTCGCACATTGTGATCGGAAACTATTACTCCGATTCCTTTATCTTTGAGTTTGCCTATTATATTTTGAATATCAGCGACAGCAAGAGGATCAATGCCGGCGAAAGGCTCGTCCAAAAGAATATACTTTGGTGACGTAACCAGTGCCCGCGTTATTTCCACTCTTCTTCTTTCCCCGCCGGAAAGTGAGTAAGCGTAATTTTTCGCCAGAGAAGTCAGATCCAGTTCTCCCAGAAGTTCATAAAGCTTTTCGTTTCTTTCTTTCCGGCGTATATCAATGGTCTCCAGTATGGCTAAAATATTTTCTTCAACGGTCAATTTACGGAAAACCGATGGTTCCTGCGGCAGGTAATTCAACCCCATACGCGCCCTCATGTACATTGGTTTTGAAGTAATATCTTCGCCATCCAGAAATATTGCCCCCGCGTCAGGCTTAATCAGCCCGACAATCATGTAAAAACTGGTCGTTTTGCCGGCGCCGTTGGGCCCCAGCAGACCCACCACTTCCCCCGGTGAAATTGACAGATCAATGTTGTCCACTACCTTTCTTCTGTTGTAAATTTTTGTTAACCCCTTTGCCGATAAATCGTTCATGACTGGTAATGCCTGATGCTTTCTATTTTTGTTTTTCCAAACTTCTTAGCGCTTGCGGATGTATTATCGCGCGTACCCTTTGCTGTTCTTCGCATTGTTCAACTTTACCGCGATTCTCATCAAGATAAATAGTAACCCTGCATCCTTTTATTACGCTGTCGCCTTCACGCAACACCGCGTTACCGATTAATACTATCTGTCTGGTATCATGGTAATATACCGCCTCGTCGCTGGTCACGATTCTTTCTCCCTGAGTCGTGGATACATTTCCTTTCGCCCTTATTCTTTCCATCTCGCCGGTAGCGGCAAACGGGGACTTAGGCGCCCTGACTTTTTTATCCGGCTCTTTCTTGTAGAATAAATCCAGCTGGTCAGCCTTGAGCAACCTGTCTCCCTGTTTTACCCTGGCGTTGCCGGAAAAAATAACCATTCTGTCTTCGCTCAAAGCGTCCATGCGCTCGGAAGTTATTTCGATGGGCTCGTCTCTGACAATTGTATCCTGCCCGAGGAAGCTCTGATCCTGCGCCGTCAAGCCCTGAGGCGACAGCGCGGCAAAGCACAATATACATATTAATGTTCTTATAAAAATTACTTTTTTTACTTTCATTTTATTTTTGCCTTTACCGCGGATGCAAGGTTCAGCTCGCCGCTACTGACAAACAATGTCAAACCCGTGCCGCTTATTCTTATGCGGTTATTTTCCATAGTCACCGGAGCATCTGTATAAAACTTCCTTTCTTCGTCATTGTAATGCAAATAGTCGGTGGTAAATCTGTCGCCTTCATTGGATAAAATAACAACGTTGCCTTCTATTTCAATATTTCTTGTTTTCGTATGCATCTTGCCTCTATCGGCGGTCATTGTATAGACTTTGCCGCTGGCCGAATCAAGCTTTATGTCAAGCTTATCGAATATGGCAAGATTTTCTTTTCTTTGAAACGTTGCATTTTGTGCTTTAACCTCCCAGCGGGAATCAGATTCACCTACCTCCCTATAAACAAATCCTTCTATTTCCAAATCGACTGCCGTGGGCGTCAATTTAATAATGCCCTTCGGCCTAACTTTGCTCATTCCGGCAATTAATGTTGCAATCACAACAAGCACCAAAACAAAGACCAGCGCAGAAATTATTTTTGTTTTTTTGCTAATTTTCATCTGCCTGTACGCCATTTTCCTTCTTTTTTTCCCCGGCAAGCATAAGTTATACCATTGTGTCCGCCGCAAGTAAAGATATTAGGGCTTTAGTTTAAAATATAAAGAAATAATGATATGTTATAAGACAATTAGCTACTCTTATTTTTTTAGGGGTGCAGGTGAAAAGTCATACCGCGCGGCCATCTGTGCCCAATTACCTTGCGCCTGAAGAATCATATCGCATATTTCTCTCACCGCGCCATGGCCTCCTGAGTTTATCGTTATGTAATCAACTTCATTCTTAACCACATCGAGGGCGTCCGATACTGCCGCGGAAAAGCCTACGCGCTTTAACACGGGAATATCTACGATGTCATCACCCACGTATGCCACTTTGTTTTCCGGCAAACCGTGTTTGAGCAGTATTTTTTCAAATATTTCTTTTTTGTTGAGCGCCCCCTGATAAACATCCCCTATTTCCAGGTCTTTGGCCCTGTGTTCAACAACTTTTGATTTGCGCCCCGTCAATATGGCCACCTTGATTCCGTAGCGCTGCAGCAGTTTGATGCCGTGACCATCCCGAACATCGAAATTTTTCATCTCGCGCCCAGCGTTATCCATGATAATTCGCCCATCCGTCATAACGCCGTCCACGTCCAAAATGAGCAAACGAATTCCCCGAAGTTTTTCTTTTATATTTTTTTTCATTTCTTCATCTTTCCTTGACTAAGTGATCAATTTTTTTAAGAACGGTGAGCACTTCTTCCAGTGAATCGAGATAAAGTGAATTGGCTCCGTCACAAAGAGCTTTTTGCGGATCGCGATGCACTTCAAAAAATATTCCATCCACTCCCGCGGCAACCGCCGCGCGCGCCAGATATGGAACCATGTCCCTTTCTCCGCCTGACGCGTTCCCCGCGCCCCCCGGAAATTGAACGGAATGAGTGGCGTCAAAAATAACCGGGTATCCCATCTTTCTCATTACCGGCAGGGCGCGTACGTCGAACACAAGGTTGTTGTAACCAAAAGAAGCTCCGCGTTCAGTAAGCATAATATTCTCATTACCGGCGGTTTTAATCTTTTCTATTACATTGGCCATATCCCACGGCGCGAGAAATTGTCCTTTTTTAACATTTATTATCCTCGCCTTTTTCGCTATTTCGGTCACAAAATCCGTCTGGCGGCATAAAAATGCGGGGACCTGTAAAACATCAAGAACCTCCGCGGCAGGATCGATTTCTTCAAATCGGTGCACGTCGGAAAGAACGGGGATTTTTAATTTATCCTTAATATTTTTCAGCATTGCCAGACCTTCTTTAAGTCCGGGGCCGCGATAGGATTTAACTGAAGTGCGGTTAGCTTTATCGTAGGATGCTTTGAAAATAAAGGGTATATTTAATTTGGTCGTGAGTTTTTGCAGATAAACGGCGGCATCCATCGCTGTCTCTTCATCCTCCAAAACACACGGCCCCGAAATTAAGACAAATCCGGCATTATCTCCTATGTCAAAATCTCTTAATTTGATTTTTTTCATTTTTCTTGCTCCTGGTCTTTTTGCGCTGGCGTCATTTCTTTTAAAAGCTGAATTCTCATCCGGGGAATTCCTCTGCCCGCCTTTGTCGAATCCGGATTAAGCTCGTAGGCTGTTGTATAGGCTTTGAGCGCCTCGGAGTAAAGCCCTTTTTTTTCATAAGCCTCGCCAAGATTGGCATAAAGCTCACTGTCTTCACGGTCATACTTCAAAGCAATCAGATAATTTTCAATAGCGCTACCCAAATTACCGGCTGTGGCGTAAGCGTATCCGAGGCTGGAGTAGGATGATGATTGTTTTGGTTCCAACCTTACAATGTTTTTATAATAACCAATCGCTTTTTTGTAATTCTTTTCCTTGAGGAAATAATCCGCGATGATGCTCAGAGTTTCTTTTGTCTGAGGAGATATTTTTTCATAAATGGCTATTGCTTCCTTTTCCCGGCCCAGCTCATTATAAGCATAAGCCAGATTGTAATAAAGAGTCGAATGTTTTGCTCCGAGTTTTAACGCTTTTTCATAATTTTGGGCGGAGGCCGAATAATTCTTCAGCTCACCGTAAGCAAAACCTAAATTTACGAAAACTGTCGCTTGCCGCGGATATTTTTTTGCCAGAATTTCGTAGTATTTAACGGCCTGATCAAATTTCCTGCTTTTCAAATAAAGCGCGGCAATCCTTTCCGTCGCATCCGTGTCTTGCGGGCTGATTTTCAAAACCTGTTCATATTCTTTTATCGCCTGATCATTCATTTCTCTTTTTTCGTAAGCGGAGCCCATGTTGAAGTGGATAACCGGATCGCCCGGAGCCAGCGAAACCGCTTTTCTGAGCATGTCCATTTCCTCTTTTGCCTTGCCCTGCCCGGCGTAAGCCAAAGCCAGATTGGCGTACGCGGCGGCCAGTTTCGGCCTGCTTTTAATCAGCAGATTGTAATATTTTACCGCTTCGTCATATTTTTTCAGTTTCAGGTAAATATCGCCCAGCGCCTGCAGAGCCAGATCAGCGTCTTGTGAATTTTCGGCGATATACTTGTATTGTTTGATAGCATGGCTGTTCATTTTTTCTCTTTCGTAAGCCTCGCCCAGCTTATAGCGCGCGGCATAGTTTTCCGGCTGAAGCTTCACTACTTCGTTGTAATTATCCATGGCCTGCCGCCACAATCCCTTTTCAGAAAGGGCGACGGCCAATGCAGTGTAAGCCTCCGCCTCTTTAGAGTTGATTTTTGCAAGTCTTCTCGCTGCCGCTATCGCGTTATCGTAATCTTTTTTCTTGATATAGCACTTCGCCAGTTCTTCGAGCGCACCCGCGTCATTGGGGTTTATCCTCAGAATTTCCTGATACTGCCTGATCGCCTCGGCTGTCTTTTCCTGGCGCAGGTAAATTCCGGCGAGAATCTTGCGTACACCGGTATCCTGTTTATTCATGGCTATCGCTTTTCGTAAATATTCGATTTGTTTGCTTGAAGTTGCGGTATCACGGGCGAAGCGAAGCCAGTCCTGCGGGGTAATCATGACTTTTAGCGGCACTGTTCCTATTTCTATATCATTGTAATATACACGTATTTTATAACTGGTATCTTCTGTTGTGCCTTTTGCGGCGGCGGGGCTTTGCATTACTTTGTCCACCAGTTCAACGCCGCGCAGCAAAAAGCCGATGTCGTTTTCCGATTTGCCCAGCCCTTCTACTTTTACCGCTATTTTTCTGCCTTTCAAATCGTCGCTGGCAACGAACTTAACAACAAATTCATCCCGGTAAGTCAACTCCAGCATATCACGCGCGCCCACGCGCAAGTCCTGACCGTTTTTTTCTATGCCCAGATAATAGAAACGGGGCGTCTGATTCAGCATGTAATGAGAAAAAGCGTTTTTAACCCGCGAACCCGCGTAGGTTACGGCACGAATAGTCTGGGGATGAAAAAAATACAATAAACCGTATATTAAGATAAGCGCGATTGAGACAATAAATATTTTTACGGCGTAACCGCGCCATTTCAGCCTTCCGATTTTCATCTTTCTGTGACGCATTGTCATACTTTTTCCGATTCCCGATAATTTGTTTGCTGCCGCCGGTTATATATTATCCCCGTGGATGATATTTCCGGTGAATTTCTTTTAGCCTGTCGCGGGTAATATGCGTGTAGATTTGTGTTGTGGAAATATCGGCATGTCCCAGCATTACCTGTACCGTGCGCAAATCCGCTCCTCCTTCCAGCAGGTGCGAGGCGAAGGAATGCCGGAATGTGTGCGGGTGAACCTTTTTTTTCAATCCGGCTTTCTGGGAATAGCGGATAACCATTTTCCAGAAACCCTGCCTGGTGAATTTATTGCCGAAACGGTTTAAAAACAAAATTTCCGTTTTTTTTCGCCCCATCAACTGGGATCGCGCCTTATCTGTATAAAGTTTCGTGCAATCATAGGCTGTTTTGCCGATGGGAACAATTCTTTCCTTGCCGCCTTTGCCCATAACCGTCAGGAAACCGACCTGCCAGTTGATGCTGCTCATTGTCAGATTAACCAGTTCCGAAACGCGGATTCCTGTCGCGTACAAAATTTCCAGCATGGCCGTATCACGCAGCGCCGCCGGTGACTGGCCTCCCGGCTGGGCTAAAATAATTTTCATTTCTTCCCTGCTGAGCGTATCGGGAAGGCGCATCCATACTTTTGCCAGTTCAATATTAGCCAGTGGCGTCTGCTCGGCCTCCTTTTCCATAAGCAGGTATTTATAAAAACCTCTCAGGGCGGCAAGCTGACGGTTCATGGAGTTTGCCGACATTCCTTCACTCTTAACTTTAATAAGATATTCGGTGATAATTTCAGGCTTGACTTCGCTCAAGTTGGTCAATCCCCTCTGCCTGACAAACTCAAGAAAGCGTCTCAGATCGCGGCCGTAGGCCTCGAGTGTGTTTTGCGCAAGGCCCCTTTCAATCAAAAGATAGTTTAAGTACTTTTCAAGTAAATGCCGCATGTATTTTTTTTAGCGTAAATAAGTCTGTGAAGCAAAGATTTTTTGTTGACTTCTCGCGCAATCTCATCAAAATATAGCGGCAAATAAATTACCAATCACTTCTGGAGGAAACACCTGATGAAAAAAGTCGTCATCGCCTCCGACCACGGCGCGGTAACTCTGAAAAGTAAAATTATATCCTTTTTAAAAACAAGCGGTTACGAAATCAGGGACATGGGTGTCCATACCGAAGATTCCGTGGATTATCCGGATCTTGCCGTTTTGACTTGTAACGAATTCAAGACCGGCGGCTATGATTTCGGTATTTTACTTTGCGGCACGGGCATCGGCATGTCGATTACCGCCAACAAAATCGCCGGCATCCGCTGCGCGCAGATTTTCGACCTTTTTACCGCCGAAATGGCCAAAGCGCATAACAATGCCAATTTCATCGTTTTTGGCGGCAGGGTTCAATACAGTGTGCCGGTTGGAGAAATGATTGAAAAATTCGCGAACACATCGTTTATGGGCGAACGCCACGAACGGAGAGTCGCGAAAATTATGGGCGTGGAAAAAAGCAAGTGCTGAACTTCTAAAAGCGGCACGCCTGGCTTTGTCCGCGCGAAAAAATATTAACCTTGGCAATATGATTTATCTCAATGTCTTCCGGGAAAAACCATATGAACTTGACTAAAATACTCTCCGGCATCCCCCTCTTTTCCGGCCTGTCCCGGCAACAGTATCAACATCTGAGAGGCATAGCCTTGGAGCAGAAATACAAACAGGGGCAAATTTTTTTTTCTGAAGGGGACAAAGGTGCCGGCTTTTACGTCATTATCTCCGGCAAAGTGAAAATTTACAAGCTCTCGGGAGATGGCAAAGAGCAAATAATACATATCATGGGGCATAATGAAACTTTCGGCGAGGCCGCGGCTTTCGCCGGGAAGCCTTTTCCCGCATTCGCTCAGGCGCTGGCTGAGTGCCGCGTTTTATTTTTCCCGAGAATCGAATTCATGAAACTGCTGGAGCAAAGCCCTTCTCTGGCGTCAAGCATGCTGGCTTCCCTGTCTAGGCGTTTGCTTATCCTGGCATCACTGGTGGAAAATCTTTCCCTGAAAGAAGTACCCAACAGAATTGCTGTCTATCTGCTTTATTTGAGTGAACGACAGAAGCGTGCTGATGATGTTGAACTTGATATATCTAAGAATCAGATGGCCGCGCTTCTGGGAACCATTCCCGAAACGCTCTCGCGTATTTTAAAACGTATGTCCGGGGAAAAATTAATCAAAACGAGGGGGCGCCACATTCAAATTCTGAACAGGAACGCGCTGGACGAATTGGCCTGCGGCATCAGAAAACTATCCTGACACAACAGTTTTTGCTTGATAATGGCAAGAATACGAAATAAAATTTTTTTAAATACATTATAAACACATAAGTGATGTGTCTCCATGGCGAATATTTTGGACAAAAATCAAATCAGCCAAATTTTTCGCGACGCGCGAAAACATCAGCGCATCGGGCAAATAATCCGCCGTTTTTCCACCAATAAAGAAGATATAAGACAAATCGCGCTGAAAAATCTCGATTTATCCAGCTGCCGCAATGTATTGGAACTGGGCTGCGCTTTCGGCGCTTTTACCGAAGCGCTGAAAGGCAGGCTGCACCCGCAGGCAAAAATCACCGGCCTGGATATGCTTGCCGAATATGAATCTTTTTTTCTTGATGCCTGCCGCCGCGCGGGCTACGCGGGAGAATTTTCCGCCCGCGGAGTGGAGCAGATAATTAAATATCCCGCGGCTTCTTATGATCTGATTATCTGCAGTTACGCTTTATATTTCTTTCCCGATTTGATTGAAGATATCGCGCGCGTTCTTACCGGTGACGGGTTTTTTATCACCATCACTCATTCCGAAGCCGACATGCGGGAATTGGTGAACATTATCAAAAAAATACTTAAAAAGAATAATTTTCTCGCGGACAATCAGGCTTTGCCGATTGAAAATATTATCGGCAGATTTAACGCTCAAAACGGCGCCGACCTGCTGCGAAAACATTTCGGCCGCGTGCAATCGATAGATTTCAAAAATACGCTTATTTTTCCGCCAGGCGAAATTAATTATTTCCTGGAATATTTTCAGTTTAAACAATCATTTTTTCTGACGGAGGCGCAAACAAAAAAACAGGATATTATGGATGAGCTTTCGCGTGAACTTCAGAATACAGCACAGACTGGAAAATCCATTAATATGTGCAAAGACGATATAATTTTTATAGCTTCTCAACCCCTGGCGGCAAAGGAACCGGCATGAAAAAACAGCGCAAGCATTGCCTCTATTGCGGAGAGATAATCACCAAGAAATATGAAGACGGAGTTCAGCGTGACTACTGCGGAGTCTGCCATACCTTTTTTTATGAAAACCCCCTTCCCGTGGTATCTTCAATTGTCGAATCTTCCCGCCGGATACTTTTGGTCAAACGCGAACGCCCACCATTTAAGGGTTACTGGTGCCTGCCCACGGGATTTGCCGAATCCGGAGAGAACATCGAAAGCGCGGCTCTGCGCGAGCTGAAAGAAGAAACGGGCATCAGGGGGCGTATTGTTAAACTGCTCGATGTCGAATCATACAAAAGCCGCTTTTACGGCGACTTGCTTTTTTTAACTTTTGTTGCCGAACAGGTGGGAGGGAAACTTGCCGCCGGTGATGATTGCGCGCAGGCCAAGTTCTGGCCGGCAAACAAATTGCCTCCGTTGGCCTTCCGGCCAAACAAAATTGCGGTTGACGCGTATATAAAAAGCAGGCGTGATTACTGGGCAATTTTTGATTCAATTAAAGAAGCGGACGAACATACACCTTCTCCCAGGACAGCGAAAGATTCTTTAACAAGGCGGCTGGCCAGTTTCATTAATAAAAATAAAAATGAAATTATTCATCATTGGCTGGATGATGTAATAACAAATCCTTCCACAGAAGAATACCACTGTGTTGACCGGCGCGTACTGGACAATATCTGCGACAAAATTCTTTCTCAAATAACTCTTTGGCTGGGCGGGCTCCACGACATCAGCCAGATAAAAAAATTTTACACCAAGCTGGGCCGCGAAAGAAAAAAATCCGGTTTTAAAATCAGCGACGCGCTCAGCGCACTGAGCCTCATCCGCAAGCATATCTGGATGTTCGCGCTGGCGCAGGACGTACTGCAGAAAAACCTGGAGCTTTATGTGACATTTGAGCTCCAGCGCCGCATGACCATTTTCTTCGATTTAGCCACGTTTTACCTGACGCGGGGGTATGAAGAATAATAAAACACAGCGCTTTCATTTTTGCTAAAATATTAATAATATCCTTGACATATTGTCTCTTTATGATAAAAAATAAAACAACATACAGGAAAAAATCATGAAAGAAATTGAACGCATTTTAGATAATATCAGAAGGCACAAGCCGGAAATCGCCAGAGAATTTTACATAAAAGAAATCGGCGTCTTCGGCTCTTACATTCGAGGAGAAGAAAAAGCCGACAGCGATATTGACATACTGGTTGAATTTGAAAAACCTATCGATCTTTTTCGCTTTCTTGATCTTGAAGAAAGGCTTTCAGATCTTTCCGGCAGGAAAGTCGATCTTGTTTCCAAAAAAGCCTTAAAGCCGTACATCGGAAAAGAAATATTGAAAGAGGTTCAGTATATATGAAGCGAGTCCTGCTCGATTATCTTACTGATATCCTTGATGCGATAAACGATATAGAAACCTTTCTCAAAAATACAGATTTCAATAAATTTCAATCAGACAATATGCGCCGCAACGCGGTGGTTAGAAGCCTGGAAATCATCGGCGAGGCCTCAAGAAACATACCTGATGAATTGCGGCAGCAATACAAAGATATTCCATGGAAAAGAATGGCGGGCATGCGCGATAAGCTTATTCACGGATATTTTGGCGTTGATTATGAATCAGTTTGGGCTGTGGCCACCGAGCGCATACCTGAATTAAAAAAACCCCTCCAAAAAATGATAAAAGAACAATCCGGCAAAAAATAAATTCTGCCGGAAGCGATTTTTTATATCAAACACTTAAACCCCTTTAACCTGCCTTTTACCTCACGCGGGGGTATGAATAAAAATAATATTTTTTCGATATATTAT
>DSAV01000047.1 GCA_011046295.1 Deltaproteobacteria bacterium
AAATCGCATCTTCCGTATCTCCTGTAGTATCTCTGTCCGCCTCATCCGTCACCTCCGTGAGGTAACTTCTAACCGGACAGTTTATGTGTTACAAGAGAGGACAGATCATGTGCTTCTTACAGCAAAGGTTTCTTGCCTTGACACGTCTGGGGCGTTTCCTTATAATTAATCTTGAGCTAATCGCTATATTTCTTAGCAATGATAAAAGAAGGAGGTAACGTCATGAATTTTCCCACCGTATTGGATAAGACCTATCACTTTATAACCAGGCGCATGACGGAAACCGGCCAGGCTCCCCACTACACGGAAATAGCCAAAGAGCTGGGTGTTTCCATGGAAGAGGGGCGTCAGGCGCTGCGCGAGCTTATTTCCAAAAGAGTTCCCGGCTGGCTCGCGCCCGGCACGGATTTTATCGCTTCTTTTGCGCCGTTTAATAATCAGCCCACGCAGTTCAGAATAACAATTGACGGACAGCAGAAATGGTTTGGCCAATGAGCTTTCGAATCGCTGGCGGTCTGCTGGCTTTTTCCGGGTAAAACGGTAAATATCGACACGCCGTGTTTAGATTGTGGCGAACCGATTCATCTGGAAGTCAAAGACGGAGTTATTTTAAAGGCCGAGCCAAAAGAGATAATTGGCTATGTGGCTGTGCCGTTTGCGCGATGGATGGAAAATATCAGTTACGCCTGATCGACGATGACATTCTTCCGGTCGGAAGAACATCTTCGTAACTGGGCGCAATTCAAAACGGGAACGGAAGAGGGGATATTCGCTCTTCCGGATTTGCTTAAATTATTTTCGGGACAAATGTTTAGACGAAGGCTGGATCCGGATTATTTTTCACAAATGCGCGAATACACCATTGAGTGGATAACAACGATGCAGGAAATCGGTAAAACCGGACCCTTCTGGTCGCTGAAAAAAACCTGATTGTTGCCATGCAAACTCTTATCACTGAGAGCAAGTAAAAAAGTGGAGGTAATCTTCACGAAGAGGCAGTAAATACTTGAAAAGAAGGCAGAAGAAGATATTAACTGAAATATTTAGTAGATTTAAGCGGATATATACCCTTATGTATACAAATAAATTTGAGACGCATCAAGGTTTGTGAAAGCGAATATGGAAGCCCAGGAACTCAGCTATAAAATCAACAGCATTTTTTGTTCTATCCGCGCAGGTAAAGTCACGGAAAAAGAAAAGTATGTTCCGGATCACGCGTTGATTTACATTCTCTCCGGTAAACTGAATATCGTCGAGGCTGACTCGCAAAGTATTTTCAAGCAGGGGGATACTGTTTTTGTCCGGAGAAATACTCTGGCAAAATTTACCAAATATCCGGATAACAATGGACAACCTTTTAGATCCCTCAGTATTTTTTTTAAGAAATCATTTCTTAAGGATTATTTAGTGAGAAATAATCTTGAAACCGGGCTAGGCGATTCTACCTGCAACCCTGTGAAGATAAAGAAAGTCGCGTCCACGCCGCTGATGAAAACTCTTTTTGATTCGCTTTATCTTTACTTTGATTCTGGGTTGGTATTGGGCAGGGAACTAAGTGAGATCAAAACCAGAGAAGCCATAATGCTACTGGCGCAGATAGATTATTCTTTATATCAGTCTCTTTTCAACTTAACCGAACCTGGTAAAATCGACCTTGAGAAATTTATGTGTAAAAATTTCATGTTTAATGTCCCCCTGGAAACGTTTGCCAAAATGACGGGCAGAAGCCTTTCTACATTTAAAAGAGATTTTGAAAAAATATTTAATAAACCACCCAGCCGGTGGCTTAAGAAAAAACGCCTGGAGTTTGCTCATTACCTGATCAAAGAAAAACATAAAACTCCGTCCGATGTTTATCTGGAAGTTGGCTTTGAAAATTTATCCCATTTTTCGTCGTCTTTTAAGGAAGTTTACGGTTACAATCCATCGTCCCTTTATGATGACCCGTACAACAAAGTAAGTTTGGCCTCCTGGCAATAACGGGAAAATCGGTATTCGTTTTATGATTCTTATTATTAATAAAAATATTCTGTAGAAAAGAGCTTTACCCATGTCTTACACTTTCGATATCAGTAAACGCCAAAAAGAACTATCTCAGTGCGAATGGAACATAGCTCAAATTGAAGCGCGTTTTGGTAAGCTTGTCAGTAACGGTATTACCCCAAAAACATTCGACCGGGAAAAAACGTTAAGCGAGAAAGAAACGATTCTTGAGCGCGTACAACACCGGGCGGAAGAGTATTGCTATCTTACCAGAAATTGCGCCAAAGGTGCCGCGACAGCATTGTTTGAAGAGTTCGGATTAGGCAATATGGAAATCATAAGAGGTTTGTCCCCGTTTCCCGGAATTGCCATGTCCGGCGGAATATGTGGGCCGGTTACCGGAGGCCTCATTACCATGAGTTTATTTTTTTCCAATAAGAATGCAACAGAACATGAAGCTACCAAAGCTTATATGTATTCGCGAATATTTATCAGAAAATACGAAGATGTCTTCGGCAGTTTGTATTGTCCGGATATTCAAAAAAAGTTGCTGGGAAAATACTTTGATCCGATGGCTAGTATGGAAAATTTTAAAGAATTCAATTCCAGCAACGCTCGAGAAAAATGTGTCTTGGCACCGGGAATGGGAGCCCGGATTGTCGCGGAAATTATCATAGATAGCATGAAGGAATAATTAAATGATGGTATTTTTAATTCGAACGGCCGTCAATGTAAGAGGATTATAAGAAATATGGAGGTTTTCAATGTATAAACTGAAATTTAACGAGAAGGTCTGCGCGACATGTCCTTCCAGCGATTGTCTTCTGAAATGCCAGTATATGACTTTCAGCGGGCATAAGGAAGCGCACGCGGAGATCATGAAGATTATTCTCGGCAAGGATTCGCGCGTCCTGCATGAATGTGTAACCTGTTACGCCTGCGAGGAATACTGTAAAAGAGGCAATCACCCGTTTTATCTTATTAGCGAGCGGCGTGAAGAAAAAGGCATGTTTACCGCGGCGCGCCCCATTACCAATCAATGGATTAACATGACCGAGATGCAGGGGAAATGCCTGGTAGGCGATGTCAAGGACAAAGCTCTTTCCTGCTGTTACATTCCCGAGCTGGGGGCTTTAGGCACGGGAGAAATTTTCAAGGATATTGCTATGGCCGGCACCTTCGGCGCGGAATTTATGTGCCCGGCCGTGCACACGCATTTTGCTAAAATGTCGGTAATCAAAGAACGCTTGCCTGTGGTCATCGATAATTTCCGCAGGCTAGGCGTGAAAGAGGTTATCTGCTTGCACGATGAATGCTACGGCACTTTCACTTCGATTGCTTCCGCCTACGGCATGGAAGTGCCGTTCAAGCCGGTTTATTACATGGATTTTCTTTTGCAGAGAATGAAGGAGCTAAAAGGCAAAATCAAGCCTCTTAACATTACTGTCGCTTACCAGCGCCCCTGTTCCAACCGCCTTATTCCCGATAAATTGCCGCTGGTCAAAAAGATATTGAATTTGATCGGCGTGAAAATGCCTAAAAGAACTTATCAGGATGAAAACTGCCTTTGCTGCGGAGAAGTCATTCGCTCTGTTGCCGGTTATAAACTGGCGGATGATGTGCAAAAAAGAAATATCAACGATATGCTGGAAACAGGTGCCGAATACTGCATGTTCAACTGCCCGGCTTGCCAGATAGCGCTTTCGGAAAAAGTCAGCAAAAGAGGATTAAAACCGATTCACATAATCGATTTATGTAAAATGGCGATCGGCGAAAAGGAAAGGGAGGTGGCCTGATGAGTGAAATCCTGAAATCCCTTATCGATATTGTCGGAGAAAGAGGCGTATCGAACGCGCCCGAAGAGCTCTGGTTTTATTCGCGTGACCCCGGCGTTTTGGAGCCGCACAAGCCCGATTACGTGGTTTTGCCGAAAACTACCGGGCAGGTGCAAAAAATTGTTCAGTTGGCGAACCGGGAAAAAATTCCCGTTGTGCCGATGGGTAACGGCATGGCGCTAACCGGTCTGGTGATTCCGCTTAAAGGCGGAATTGTCATGGATATGAAACGGATGAACAAGATTTTGGAAGTCAACGAAAAAGCCCGTTACGTTGTTATGGAGGGAGGAACTTCGCAGGGCGTGCTCAAAGCTTATCTGCAGGAAAATTATCCTAATTTGCGCCACAGTATTCCTGACGCGCCGCCCTCAACAACTATTGCCGCCAATGTTGCCTTGCATGGCCAGGGGCGTTTAACCAATCAATACGGTTTCAACTCCGACATGGTTACGGGCATGGAAGTTGTTTTGCCCACGGGAGAAATTTGCCTGATTGGTTCCCCTTCTTTAGGCCCTTACTGGTTTTCCAAGGGGCCCACTTTGCCCGACCTTTCGGGATTGTTCCTAGGGTGGCTGGGAGCGACGGGTATTATCACCAAGCTGGGTCTGCGACTATATCCCAACAAAAAGATACGTGATGTCGAATTATTTGTTACCGACAGGGTAGAACTTGTTCCGGAAATTCTCTATAAACTCTCTCATCTGGAGATGCTCGAAGACGTGAATGTCTGGTTTCAGCCCAAGCCCCTGGTGTTTTCGGGAAATTTTCATGTTACCATTTTTTTCACCGGTGACACGGAAGAAGAAATCGAATTCAAAAGAAAAATGATTTGGGATGCCCTGCAGGAATTTATCGACTCTAAAGACGGTGGCTTCATGGGTGTTCAGTATATGAAGAACATGTTGTTGGAAATGCCGGGCCGCGGCATTGCCGATTTTGCCGATGTTCCCAAGGGCGGCGGTTTTGAATATTCGGGTCCGATAACGATTATCGAACATTATCCTCAATATGCCGCCAAGGTTATTGAGCTCGCCAAAAAATATGATGTTCTGTATGCCAGCGCCGCGCGTCTCATTCACGGCGGGCACTGCATGATGTTCAGTATTTCGTTTGCCTTTAACCGCAACAATCCGGCGATGATGCAAAGAGTCAAAGAAGCTCTCGATGAGGCCATGGCCTTTGCCCTGGAAATGGGCGGAATTCCCTGGAAACCTAATTTTGCCGAGCAAAAAATGGCGCTGGAAAAAATGGATCCCGCCGCGCGTAAACTTCTCAAGATGATAAAAAATAACCTTGATCCGCAAGGCATCATGAATCCCGGCAACTGGGAGGTGAACTAATGGCCTATTTACGAAACTTGGAACACGGAGATATTGTTCACAGATGTTTTCGCTGCGGGTATTGTAAATTCCCCGCGGACTACAGTGATTTCAACTGTCCTTCATACAAGGCTTTCGGCTGGGATACATTTGCGCCGGGCGGCAGGATGTGGTTGATTCGCGCCTGGCTTTCAGGCGAAATCGAAACCAGCCCGCGTTTTGTCGAAATTATGTATTCGTGCGTGGCGTGTGATAACTGCAAGAATCAATGCGTGTTTCCGAAATTCAAGGATTTTCTGCCGGATGTTTTTCAGGAAGCAAAAGCGGAACTGGTCAGTGATGGCTTGATTCCTCCTTCGGTGCGCGATTATTTTAAAGCAATTGCTATAAGCGGCAATCCTTATAAACTGCCGCAGGCGCAAAGAGGCAAATGGGCGGAAGGAACGGGGTTGCAAAAGTATTCCAATCAGGAATATCTTTTTTACGCGGGATGCGTTGGTTCTTACGACGAAGTCGGGCAAAAAATGGCCAAAAGCGTGGGAGATCTTCTGGTTAAGGCCAATGTTTCCATCGGCATTTTAGGAGATGAAGAAACCTGTGACGGAAACGAAGTGAGAATCCTGGGGGAAATGGGTTTGTTTAATGAACTCGCCCAGGTAAATATTGAAAAATTTAAAAAAATGGGTGTTAAAAAAATAATCACGCTCGATCCGCACGCGCTCAATACTTTTAAAAATGATTATCCGAAACTTGGCGCGAGTTTTAAAATTTCGCACTATACGGAGATATTCGCCGACTTGATTAAAAAGAAAAAAATAAAATTTAAAAAGTATCCGGCCAAAATTACCTATCACGATCCCTGTTATCTGGGGCGGCACAACCAGATATACAATCCCCCGCGCGAAATTCTCCGCGCCATTCCCGGCGTGGAATTGGTCGAGATGCGGCGCCATAGCCTGAATTCTTTTTGCTGCGGCGGGGGAGGCGGTAACTTTTTTACGGATATTCTGGGCACGGGCGAAGACAGTGCCGGACGCGTGCGTGTAAGAGAGGCGCTGGAAACCGGCGCGAACATTATCGCGGTGGCCTGCCCCACTTGTGCCAAGATGCTTACCGACGCGGTGAAGATGGAAAATCTGGAAGATAAACTCGAAGTTCTGGGAATAGCCGAAATCATGGCTAGAACGCAAAAATAATGAAAGGAACCATAATGGATAAAGAGAAAATGCTTCGGGAAGTATATGATAAGGCGAAACAGGGTGAATTAACGGGCGGCAATTGCGCGCAATGTTCGATAGCCGCTATTTTTGAGGTTTTGGGCGTTGATGATGAAAATGTAATCAGGGCGGCCACGGGCCTAGCCGATGGTGTGGGGCTTTCCGGTGACGGGCACTGCGGCGCTCTTTCCGGCGGGACGATGGCCATCAGTTATTTTTTCGGCAGAAAAAAAGAAGATATGAGTAGAATGGGCAAACAGCTTAGAGCGCTTCTGCTAGCGAAAAAATTTCATTCTGAATTTGTTAAAGAATTTTCCACCTGCCGTTGCCATGATATACAGATCAAACAATTCGGACGTTTTTTTGATCTTTATAACATGGAAGATTTGAAGGCGGCGCAGGCCGCGGGCATGGCTGAGCAATGCTCGACGCTGGTTGGAAAGGCGGCGCGCATGGCGCTGGAAATCATCTTGGAGGAAAAGGAACAGGAAGCAAAAAAGGGCAAACCGCAGGAACTGCCGGTTGTCTAGGAACCGGGATTTGACCGCGGGAAAATCATGCTTATCTTCATAAGATAAGCATGATATAAGCTTAAGAGAGGCATGAAGAATGAATGAATTTTTGATTTTAGTTATAGTAGTTGGCGTATGGGTTTTTCTCCAGGCGTGGCTTTTGCCGCGGCTGGGAATTTCCACCTGAATGAGGCCGGCCTGTCCAGGCAAGGACAGCCAAGCAAAAGACCAAGCGGAAGAGACGCAAGGCAAATAGATTATTATATGGGGATTAATTAAAAACTTTAGCCAAAAAGAAAGGAGAAGCGTATGAAAAAGAACATGGGAACTGTGGACAGAGTTATCAGAGTTTTATTGGCCGTGGTTGTCCTGATTCTTTATCTGACCGGCAATATCACCGGCCTGGCGGCGATTATCCTGGGCGTCATTGCGGTAATTTTTGTGGTGACGAGCATTATCGGTTTTTGTCCGCTTTATGTTCCTTTTAAAATTTCCACCATTAAGAAGTCCTGATACGGAAAAAGGGTGATAACAATCTTTTGTTATCACCCTTTTCATTTTTGCTGTTCAATTTCACCATAAATTATTTTTTGCAGGGACCGATATATTTGCCGGATATTTTATTGGCAAGCTGCATTTCCGGCTGGCCTTTTGTCTTTATTCTTGTGGTTGAAGTTCCGTCAAAGATGTTTCCTTTGTAGGTTGTTTTTCCTTCGGTAATCATCAGTCCGTCTTTGCCCCAACATTCCATTTTGTAGGTTACCGTATCGCCGCTTACTTTGTAATCTTTAACTTTGCATTCATAATCGTCGGAAGCGGACTTGGGCACGGGTTTATCTTTGGTAATGCATTGCTTTACCGTTGTGGCGGGCATCTGCACGGGCACGCCCTTCATTTCGGCTCTGGTGGTTATTTCCCAGAGGCCTTCTTTGATTTCGGCAAAGGCGCCGAAAACAAAAAGAAGAAAAAATAAAACGGTTAAAACGGCGATTTTTCTGCTGAACATAATTTATCTCCTTTTTTCTTGATTAATTTTTTTATATTCTATTTCAACCGAGCTTATCACAAGCATCAGAAATCTTAAAGTATTTATTATTTGAAGTTTTAATTTTTTTTGCGACGGCGCGGATCAAGCGAAGGAGGGTCATGACTTGTAAAAAATTTTTCTTTAGAATCGGATATTTACTGACCGGGGGTCGTATTTTTATCGGTCTAAATACGAAATACTAAAATCATAATATGCCTTGACATATTAAAAAATATCTTTTAATGTGCCAGTTAACGTAAGGTGATGTTTAACAGTCGGAAAAGTAGAAAATTCTCATTGATAAATCCTGGTTCTTCGATAGCGGTTATTTAAGGAAATTGTTGGAGCAGAAGGAAATTTATGTCGGGTTTCGTTCATAAAACAATAGCACAGGTAATTAGTGATACCGCCGCGCGTTATCCGCTCGTGGACGCGCTTATTCATCCGGATTTCGGCGTGCATCTTAATTATCAGGAATTTTATGATCAGTGCCGAAAAGTGGCCAAAGGGCTCATCGCGCTGGGCGTTAAAAGAGGCGATCACATATCCGTCTGGACAACCAATATTCCGGAATGGATTTACCTGCAGTTTGGCCTGGGTATGGTCGGCGGTGTGCTGGTAACGGTGAACACAAATTATCAGTCGCACGAACTCGAATATATTCTTAAACAGTCCGACTCCAGCGCTTTGTTTGTTATGGAGGCCTACCGAGATGTCAACTTCTATGGAACCGTGCGCCGTGTTGTTCCTCAACTGGATACGGCGAAACCGGGAGAAGTTAATTGTGAAAACCTCCCGCTTTTGAAAAAAGTAATCTATATCGGAAAGAGGGAAAATACCCCGGGCATGCTGCGCTTTGAGGAAATGCTGGCGCGCGGTGAGGCAATCTCCGATGCCCAACTCGATGAACGCATCAAGTCACTTGATGAAAACGACGTAATCAACATGCAGTACACGTCAGGAACCACCGGCTTCCCCAAAGGCGTGATGCTTACTCATCACAATATCGTTAATAACGGCCGCATGGTCGGCGACGTGATGGGCATGACCGAGAAGGATAGGCTGCTTATTCAGGTGCCGCTTTTTCACTGCTTCGGTTGCGTGATGAGCACGATGAATTGTGTCTATCATGGTTCAACCATGGTCGTGCTGGAATTTTTTGACCCCCTCAAGGCGCTTTCGGCCATAGCCGATCAGCGATGCACGGCGATAAACGGCGTGCCCACAATGTTTGTGGCCATTTTAAACCATCCTGACTTTGCTCACTATGATCTGACCTCCCTTCGGACCGGTATCATGGCCGGAGCGCCTTGTCCCATTGAAACAATGAATCAGGTTAGAGAAAAAATGCACTGCGAGGAAATAGTTATCGCCTTCGGCCAGACGGAGTGCGCGCCGGTGATGACTATGACGCGCCGCGATGATCCGGTCGCGTTGCGCGTCTCCACGGTAGGCCGCCTCCTGCCGGATATCGAGGGCAAGATTATCGACCCGGAAAACGGCAAGGACTTGCCGCCGGGTGTGCAGGGCGAAATTGTCACCCGCAGCAGCTGTGTAATGAAGGGTTACTATAAAATGCCGCAGGCGACCGAGGAAGCTATTGATAAGGAAAAATGGCTGCACACGGGCGATCTGGGAGAAGTGGATAAAAACGGCTATTTCAAAGTGACTGGCAGGATCAAGGACATGATTATCCGCGGTGGTGAAAATATTTATCCGCGTGAGATAGAGGAATTTCTTTATACGCATCCGAAAGTCGTCAATGTTCAGGTCATAGGAATTCCCGATGCCAAATACGGCGAGCAGGTGCTGGCGGCGATTCAGCTCAAAAAAGGTCACAAGGCCACAACGGAAGAGTTTGCCGAATTTTGCAAAGGGAAAATAGCGCGGCATAAAATTCCCAAATACTGGGAATTTGTGGAAAGCTATCCGATGACGGCCAGCGGCAAGATTCAGAAATATAAAATGAAAGAAATTTTTGCCGCTAAATTTAAAAACAGATTTGTTGACGTGTATCGGCGAGAGCGTGCAGCGAGTTAAGCAATCACGTAATTGATTTTTACACAGAATGCCGCACTTCGGGAAAAAGCTTGCAATGAAGCGCAGGAAATAATTTTCAAATACTAATGAGGATAGTTAAAAAATGACAGGCAATTTCCACCGCGATACTATCGGCGATATTTCCAGGAGATCCGCTGCCAGATATCCCGAACGCACAGCAATAATTTTTCGGGACAAAATTCTTACTTTTTATGATTTGGAAGAAGAAGCCTGCCGTTTCGCCAATTTAATGCTTTCACTTGGCGTAAAAAAAGGGGAAAGGGTAGCCATCAACGCCTACAACTCACATTATTATGCTATAAGCCTTCTGGGCCTGGCTAAAATAGGAGCGGTGCAGGTGCCCGTTAACTACATGCTCAACTGCGAAGAGATTGCCTACGTTGTTTCTCATTCGGGCGCGAAAATATTTTTGGTGGAGGACAGTCTTCTGCCGGTAATTGAAGCGAAAAAAGAACTTTTTCAATCAGTTGAAAATTGGGGACTTATCTCCCTTCAGGAAACTTTGCCGACGGACGGCTATTTTGACCTGGAAAAAGAGATGAGCTCTATGCCTGCCGATGAACCGGATATTGAGGTATCCGCGGAAGATATTGTTCAGATTCCCTACACCAGCGGCACGGAAACGAAACCGAAAGGCGCCATGCTGTCGCACCGCGCGCTCATGTCACAGTATTTCAGCTGCATTATCGAAGGCCAATATGAAAAAGAGGATGTCAGCATTCACGCCCTGCCGCTTTTCCACTGCGCGCAGCTGCATTGCTTTTTAATCCCTTTTATTTATGTCGGCGCTAAGAACATTATCCTGCACAAGGCCGATCCTACAGCGATATTAGAAAATATTGAAACATATAAAGTTAGCCATATGTTTGCCCCCCCTACTGTATGGATCGGCCTTCTCCATTACCCTGCCTTTGGTCAATATAACCTCAACAGTCTGAAAAAAGGCGCTTACGGCGCCAGCGTCATGCCCATAGAAGTCATAAAACAGCTCAACAGCGCTTTTGACGGAATCCGCCTCTGGAATTATTACGGTCAGACGGAAATGAGCCCGGTAGCTACTATTCTCAAACCGAAAGACCAGTTGGAAAAAGCCGGCTCAGCGGGCAAACCAGTGCTCAACGTGGAGACGCGCCTGATGGATGACGAAGGAAATTTTGTTGGCGTGGGCGAGGTGGGGGAAATAGTGCACCGCTCGGGTCAGGTCATGAGCGGCTACTTAAACGACCCGGAAAAAACAGCCGAGGCGTTTAAGTACGGCTGGTTTCACAGCGGAGATCTTGGTGTAATGGACAATGACGGTTATTTATATGTTGTGGACAGGAAGAAGGATATGATAAAGACTGGAGGTGAAAATGTTGCTTCCAGGGAAGTCGAAGAAGTGTTATATTCGCACCCGGCGGTTGCGGAAGCGGCGGTTATCGGTCTTCCCGACCAAAAATGGATAGAAGTTGTTTCCGCGGTGGTGGTTCCCAAAAATGGTGTAACTGTTTCCGAAAAGGATATCATTGATTTTTGTAAGTTGAGACTGGCCGGTTTTAAATGCCCGAAAAAAGTATTTATTGCCGATGAGCTGGTAAAAAATCCTTCCGGAAAGATTTTAAAAAGAGAACTGCGGGAAAAATACGCGGCATAAGCTGACATCAGGAAGAAAAAAATGGATAATGAATTCATCTCTATCGGGGATTTGGCGCAAAAACTTGAAATGAGCCAGCGTACAATCCGCTATTACGAAGAAATCGGGCTGCTTAATTCTATCAAACGAATGGAAGGAGGGCGCCGTGTTTATACCGACGCTGATCTTCGCCGTCTGAAATTAATCAAGCGCCTGAAAATCATGGGATTGACGCTTTCGGACATGCAGGAGCTTGAAGCAATGTGGTCAATTGAAAAGTCAAACGACAAAGTGCTCAACCGTCTTTTGGAATTGTTGAGCAATCACTTGAAAAGGTTGGAAGATCGCATTGCCGATTTGGATATTCTGAGAAACGAAATTATGGAATATCAGGAGCGCATTCGCTCAAAAATCAATTCGTAAGCACAGAAATCTTTTGCGTTTATTTTCTCGGCTTTATTCTGGTTCCGTCTTTAATGGTGTCGTCGGGATAAACAACCACTTTTTCACCTTCCATTAAACCGGAAACAATTTCCGCCGCCAGGCCGTTGCGCTGGCCGATTTCAACTATTCGCCGTCGCGCCTTTCCTCTTTCCGCCGTAAATACAGCCCATTCGTTGCCCAAGCGGAAAAGCGCGCTGGTCGGAACCTGCAGGATGTTTTTCCCTTCCCAGATGATAAAATGCGCTTCCAGGCGATAACCGTCTCCCAGCGCCTGCCATGTTTCCTGTTTAGAGGTAATATCGGCGATAACCAGAACCCTCTGCTCTTCCACGCCCAGGCTCGATATCTTGGTAAAGCCCGCCGGTTCGACTCGCCGCACAACTCCTTCAAGTGTTTCGGCCTGCCCCCACCGTTTGAACAAGACAGGCTTCCCTTCTTTTATTTTTACCGCGTCGGAAGAGAGAACTTCCGCTCTTATTTCCAGGTCTTGCTGATTGCCGATATCCATAAGTGGCTCTCCGACGTTTACTGCGCCTTCGCTTTCCCGGTAGAGCCGGAAAACAGAGCCGTTTGCCGGAGAAGTAACGTTGATGAGGTTATGCTTTCCCGTAAACTTTACGTTGCCGAAGTTTTGCAGGTTTGCTCTTGCTCTTTCCAAATCAGCGCGCGCTATATCCACCGCGGCACTCGCGGAAAGGCGCGCGGCGCGCGCTCTTTTTGCTTCCGTTTCGGTTTGTTCGTATTGATCTTTGGCGATGTAGCCCTTGGCAAAAAGCGAGGCCATTCTCTCTAATCTTTTTTCGATGTATTGTGCCTCCGCCTCTGCCGCGCTCTTTTTTTCTATCGCGGCTTTCAGAGCTGCATTTGCCGCAGCGACGGCAAGTTGGGCCTGCGCGCGGCTGCGCGGGTCAAGTGCTTGCGAACGCAGGGGTTCCAAAACGACAAGGGTTTGCCCTTTTTTTACCGCGTCGCCGACTTTTAAATCAACGCGGCGCATGTATCCAGCCGTGGGGGCGGAGACGGTAAATCGCTGCTTAAGGCGCGTTCGCCCTTCTTCCTCAATAGTTACCTGAAGATCGCCGCGCTGGACGCTGACCAGAACGACTTCCTGTCTCTTCGGAAGTAATCCGTAAATAATCAGTAAGATTACCAGCACGCTGGCTGAGGCAATCAGTAATTTTCTTCGGTTTAAATTATGCATTTTTTACTCCCTGGTTTTTAATACTTCAACTAGGTCAAGATGGTCAAGTTTATGCCGCACAATCAGCGCCGATACAGAGGCTGACGCCAGGACAACGAGCGCGGCCATGGAATAAGTTTTTGACGATATGACGAGAGGAACGCGGAATAGGTCTGACGCCAACGCGTGCGCGATATATGAGCAAAGCCAGTAGCCGAGCGCGAAACCCACGGGAATGGCGACAAGCGTGATAAAGGCGAGTTCTCCCAGGAGAATATAGGATATTTCCCCGCGAGTGTAACCAAGCACGCGCAGGCTGGAAAGTTCCCTGCTGCGTTCCGAGAAAGCTATGCGTGCCTTGTTATAAACAACACCGAAAGAAATAAAGCATGCCATCAGTGTGGCAATAAAGGTGAAGAAAAGCATGCCCTTGGCCTGTACTTCGTAAAAATTGGTAATTTCATTTTTTCTCACAACTGTTCCGGAAACGCGTGGTATCTTGATGAATTTCCGGAAAATATTTTCTTCGTGCTTCGGGTCAATTGTCAAATAAGCTCCGGATACGGAATCGCCCGTGTTCATCAATCTGTTGAGCGCGTCCAAATCCATATATCCCATAACGCCGAGATATTGCTTTATCAGGGCGGTGGCTGTCACTTCGCGCCTGGAACGAGAACCTTCCAGCATTTCCACCTCTACCTTGTCTCCCGGCCGCACATCAAGGATTTTTGCCAGATGGTCGGTAAGCATCAAGCCGGCTGTGGGAAGCGCCATCCTGTTGAGATTTGTATCGAGCAGAAACTGCAGACGGCTGTCCGGCTCCATTCCCCTTATTACGGTTTTGTATGAACGGTGGCCATTGATGAATCTGACCGGCACGATGCGGAACGTTTCCGCGTATTTTACGCCTTCCATCTGCTGTAATTCAAAGACGGCTCGCCGCGAAGTAATATCGATAAAGGAAACGCTCATATCCTCTTTCTTGGAAAGAACAAACTGAACATTAATCATGTAATCTACCGCGTCTTTAAAAAAACCGCTGGCGACCATTGTGCCGCAGGCGAAAGCAATGCCGATGATAGAAAGGAAGGTTCTTACCGGTTTGCGTTCGATGTTGCGCAGGATTATTTTCGATGGCTGAGTAAGCATTTTCCCAATGCCCGTTTTTTCTATCAGGGAAACCCTGTAATGCGCCGGCGGTTCCGGGCGCATTGCTTCGGCAGGCGGCTGTTTTGACGCTCGCCAGAGGGTATGCATTGTCCCGGCAAGCGCGGGGAGAATGCTGATCGCAAACGAAGCGATAATCACCCATGGTTTCAGAATATAAACGAGGGAGGGGAAACGGTAAAATTCCATGTAGATGCCGCCGAGAATATGGCCAAACCAGATACCGGCGCCGATGCCGGTAAACAAACCGGTGCTTACAATCAGAACAATCAGTTTGGCGTAGTGAACCCCGACATCGTAATTACTGTAGCCGAAAGCCTTGAGAGCGGCAATCTGTTCGCGCTGCGTGTTGATTGTCCTGCTCATGACAACATTCAGCAGAAATGCCGAAACAAAAATAAAAATAGCGGGGAATATTCTTGAGCTTGTCTGCAGTTGTTTGAATTCTTCGGACAGCAGCCTGTGCGATATCTGGTCTTTGCGGCCATACGCGCCGAAGCCTCCGTATTTTGCGACAATATTATCGATAGAACGCAAGACGTCAGTTAAATTGGCGCCCGGCTGTAGCGTCAGGACAACGTTATTGAAAGCGCCGTCCATGTCATAAGCTTTGCTGAGTGTGGTGCGGTTCATCCACAAGACGCCGAATCGTTTATAATCCGGGCTCATCGCATCTGGTTTCATAAGCAGAATGAATTCCGGCGAAAGAGCGATGCCGCTTATGGTCAGTTTTTTCCATTTGCCGCTGATAATTGCCGCGAACCGGTCGCCGATGTCCAAATTATGCGCCTGGGCGAAGTTTTCGTTTACAACAACCTCATCGTCTTTAACCGGGTCAGGAAGCGAACCTTTTCTCATGTAGATGCCGTTGAGCAGGGGTTTCCCGTCATCAGGAAGAGATATAATCCGGGCGTTGACAGGTTCGTTGAAACCGCTGATGTCAAGTTTTACATAAGCGGAAACGCGGGTTTGCATCTGTCTGATACCATCGATTTCCTGGATTTTTTCCTTAAGGCTCTCCGGCGCGCGCCGCAGGTGAACGAAGGCGTCGGCGAAATTATAGTCGTGGTAAAATTTATTTCTGGTGTAGTTAAGAGAGTGCATCGTGGTGACAAACATGATGAAGGTGGCCACGCCGCTCATCACGACCAGCGTGATGGCAAAAACCTGCCCCTTCATGCGCCACAAATCCCGCCAAATTTTTCGGTCAAGACTCTTCATCGTTTTACCAGTGAAGTTCACCCGGCGATTTCTTGGTTTCGTTTATGGTTACTTCGGTAATCGTGCCATTGCTCAGGTGAATAACGCGGTCGGCCATACCGGCGATATCAACGTTATGAGTAATAATGGCTGTGGCTGTTCCCAGTTCGCGGTTAATTCTATCCAAAGCTTCCAGCACGACAATGCCTGTTTGGGAATCCAGCGCTCCGGTCGGTTCGTCACAAAGCAGCACTTCCGGATTTTTGGAAATGGCGCGGGCGATAGCCACGCGCTGCTGTTCACCGCCGGAGAGCTGTGCGGGGAAATGATCCATTCTT
>DSAV01000082.1 GCA_011046295.1 Deltaproteobacteria bacterium
TTGAACTTGAACTCCGCTGAATGCTTCTTGACTTTCTTCCCCATTTGATGTCCTCCTTTTTCTTAAATTTACAAGAAGGCATCTCTCTGTGCAACTGGTTTCCTAAATGGGGCGCATGACCGTAACTACCCGGAATATATAGTGATATTAGAGACAGTCGGGTAATAAGCGAAGGTAATAATGAATGAATAAAAATAGTTTGTTGTGCTTGACTTTCCTCTTTTTTTTATGGTAATTAAATGACTTATGGTAAGCTTTAAAACCTGGAAAAATTTGTGGAAGCAAAGAGAATCGGGTAATTTGTTTACCTTAATGTTCATTCCCCGTGCCAATGGTGCTGTTAAAAAGATATCTATTCCGGAATCATTGGCTCGTTTTCTTTGTGCAATTACCGCTGTTGTTTTTCTTGCATCCCTCTATCTTATTTATGATTATGCCAGCATTAAAAGAGACAAGGCTGAATTGCTGCGGCTCAGAGTACAAACCACAGAGCAGGCGCACCAAGTTAAGGAATTGGCCCTGAAAGTGGACGAATTTGCTGACCGGATGGAGGAGCTGAGGCAGTTCGACCAAAAAATAAGAATTTTCGCCAGTTACCAGACAGCAAGGGATAAAAAAATGCCTTTAGGCATTGGCGGCGCCGGCACTTCGGAAGTGAGGTTAAGGGAGCTTTTGGATTCAGATCAGAGAAAACTGGTTGAGGAGGCACGCAAGGGCATTTCCGCGCTGAGTGAAGACGCGGCTTACAGAGAGCAAAGCTTTAATGAGATACTCTCTTTTTTAAGAGAACAAAAATCAATTCTTGCCGCCACGCCGTCAATCTGGCCGGTTAGAGGCTGGGTAACTTCCGAATTTGGCATGAGACAATCGCCATTTTCCGCCGGCCTCGAATTCCATAATGGTATTGATATAGCGACAAGGAAAGGGAGAGAAGTAGTGTCGCCCGCTGATGGTTTGATACTGGAAGCGTCTTATAGCGCGCGGGAGGGCAATTATATTAGAATAGACCACGGTCATGGGTACAGCACGTATTATTGTCATTTAAACAAGATTGTAATAAAAGAAGGCACGCGAGTTAAAAGAGGGGATTTGATAGGTCATGTTGGCAGTACCGGTCGTTCCACAGGCCCGCATTTACACTATACCGTTTTAGTGAATAATGTTCCGGTTAATCCGAGAAGGTACTTAAAAAGATAAGTCTTTTTACTCTTAGCAAATCCCCTGACGTAGTCAGGGGTGGGGTGTGGGGGCGAAGGCCCCACGCATTTAGCGAATCAACGTAGTTGATGAGCATGGGATTTTGCTGTAACCTGGATATTGGAGGAATCGGGTATGGATGGTTACAACAGGTCTTCCCATGCGAAATATCGTTGTGAGTATCACTTTGTTTGGGTTCCGAAATATCGATACCATGTCTTGGTGCAGGATATCAAGCCGCGGTTAAAAGAGATTCTGGTGGAATTATGCGAGTGGCTGGACATCATGATCATAGAAGGTGCGATATGTTCGGATCATGTGCATATGTATTTATCCGTGCCGCCGAAATATTCTCCGTCCCAGGTGATGAAGATACTCAAGGGCAAAAGTTCCGAGCGCCTGCGTGAGGAGTTTCCGGAATTAGGAAAGAAGTACTGGGGGATGCACATTTGGGCGCGTGGATATTTTGTAAGCACTGTGGGTATCAATAGCACCGTGATACAGAATTATGTGAAAGAGCAAGCAGAGGAGCAAATTCGCGAAGAACATCTCAGGCTATGGAAGGACGACAGCGGATGACATTGTCAGGAGTCGTCGTCCTTTATAAGGCCACCGACAAGGTCGGTGGTAGTTTACTTAATTTCAAAAAATTGAATCTCGTTGAAATGACGAGCCTGATAGTAGAATTTTTTCTGACATTTATCAGTTTTTTTTGGCGGGTATCTTGCACCAATTTCGAGCTGATTTTACCGGTGAATACGCCGGTTTTTTTTTGCAGGTGATAAAAGTATACAGGTTATAAAATATGATTGAATACGTCATGAAAAAAGTTGTGGGGACTAAAAATGACCGTGAATTAAAACGGTATTCATTTATTTTATCCGAAGTAAACGATCTTGAGCCGGTGATGATGTCCCTTAGTGACTCAGAATTAAAGTCAAAAACTCAACACTTTAGAGATAAATTAAAAAATGGGTTAAGTCTTGATGATATTCTGCCGGAAGCCTTTGCCGTGGCCAGGGAAGCGTCGCGCAGAACTCTCTTGATGCGCCCTTTTGATGTTCAGGTAATCGGCGGCATTGTCCTGCATGAGGGTAAAATAGCGGAAATGAAAACGGGTGAAGGAAAAACCCTGGCTGCGACAATGCCCCTGTATCTTAATGCGCTGGAAGGAAAAGGGTGTCATGTTGTAACCGTGAATGATTATCTGGCAAAAAGAGACGCCGAATGGATGGGACCAATTTATAATTATTTGGGTTTAAGTGTCGGAGTTATTGTGCATGGCATGGATGATGTGGAAAGAAGAGATGCATATAATGCCGATATTACTTACGGCACAAATAATGAATTTGGATTCGATTATCTTCGCGACAACATGAAATTTAATCTGGAAGATTATGTACAGAGAGATTTTAATTATGCTATTGTCGATGAGGTCGACAGTATATTGATAGATGAAGCAAGAACGCCTCTGATTATTTCCGGGCCATCGGAAGAAACAACAGACAAATACCAGAAAATCAATCAGATAATTCCGAGATTAAAAAAGGGTGATGATTATTCTATTGATGAAAAAAGCCGCACGGTTGCACTGACAGAAGAAGGGGTCGCGCGTGTTGAGCAATTATTAAACGTCCCGAATCTTTATGAACCGAAAAACATTGAAATAGTTCATCATGTAAATCAAGCTCTCAAAGCTCACACACTGTTCAAGAGGGATGTTGATTATCTGGTTAAAGACGGCCAGGTGATTATCGTAGATGAATTTACTGGCAGGGTAATGCCCGGACGTCGCTATAGTGACGGATTGCATCAGGCGCTGGAGGCAAAAGAAAGAGTCAAGATAGAAAAGGAAAATCAGACTCTTGCTTCTATTACTTTTCAGAATTATTTCAGAATGTATGAAAAACTGGCTGGAATGACGGGAACTGCGGACACGGAAGCGGCGGAATTTAAAAAAATTTACAATCTGGATGTTGTTGTCGTGCCCACGAACATGCCGATGGTACGGAAAGACTATAATGACCTGATTTATAAAACGGAAGAAGAAAAAATAAGAGCCGTTATTGAGGAAGTAAAGGAACTGAACAGCCAGAAAAGGCCTGTTTTAATCGGAACAATATCTATAGAAAAATCGGAATTGCTAAGTAAATATCTCACCCGTGCAGGGATAAAGCATCATATTCTCAATGCTAAAAATCACGAGAAAGAAGCGGAAATTGTCGCTCAGGCGGGGCAGCCGGGAATGGTCACCATATCGACCAACATGGCGGGACGCGGTACGGATATCCGTTTGGGAGAGGGAATTGCCGATGTGGGAGGGTTGCACATTCTGGGAACCGAACGACATGAAAGCCGTCGCATAGATAACCAGTTGCGCGGCCGTTCCGGGCGTCAGGGAGACGACGGTTCATCGCGTTTTTTCCTTTCACTGGAGGATGATTTACTGAGAATATTCGGGGCAGAAAGAATCTCCTCTATTATGGATAGAATAGGGATAGAAGAGAACCAGCCGATCGAGCATAAATATATTTCCCGAGCCATAGAAAACGCACAAAAACGAGTGGAAGGCCAAAACTTTGATATACGTAAACATCTGCTGGATTATGACGATGTAATGAACAGGCAAAGAAAAGTAATCTATGAGCAGAGAAAAAAAGTGTTAAAAGGCATAGACTTATGGGCTGATATTGATGAGATGGTTGAGGAGATTGTAGACGACCTCCTGTTGGAATATGCCAATGAAAAGGCTCATGTTCAGGATTGGAATCTTAAAGGTCTGGATGACGCCGTATTCAAACACTTTAATATGAAACTAAATCTCGAATCAAATGAAGAAATATCAACATCCGTTGATCAGATGCGAGATTACATCGCAGAAAATGTTCGTAAACTTTTGCGCGATAAAGAGAAGGATTTCGGCAACGAGCTCATGAATTACCTGATGAAGGTGATAATGTTGCAGGCGATAGATATTCACTGGAAGGAGCATCTGCTGGCCATGGACCATTTGCGTGAAGGTATCGGATTACGCGGTTATGGACAGAAAGACCCGATACGGGAATATCAGCGTGAAGGCTACGAGATGTTCATGGATATGATATTTCGTATAAAAATCAATACTATTGAAAAGTTATGCATGGTAAGAATTCAGACGGAGGAAGAGGTAGAAAATATCGCAAAAAAGCAAAAACAAGATTACAGGTTAAGTCGAGGAGAGGATGAGCCGGCGAAGCAGACAATAAGACGGGAAAGTTCAAAGGTCGGCCGAAATGAACCATGTCCCTGCGGCAGCGGGAAAAAATATAAGAAATGCTGCGGCGCCTGAATATAAAAAATAGGAGTATGCCTAATGCCCAAAAAAGAAAATAAAATAAGCGTGCCCGGTTTCACAGCAAATGGCATATCGGTGGGGATAAAGAGTCCAAGCCAAAAAGACCTCGGGTTAATTCATTGTAATATCCCTGCAAGAGTAGCTGCAGTATTTACAAAAAATTCTTTTAAAGCCGCTCCTTTATTAATAAACGCGGAGCGTATTAAAAGAGGAATGGCTCAGTCGATAATTACAAACAGTGGATGCGCTAATGCAGCCACGGGTAAGCAGGGTTATAAAGATGCGTTAATTATTTCCGGCGAAATAGCCAAAGAGCTACAGATAAAAGAGGAGCTTGTATTATTGAGTTCAACGGGAGTTATAGGGAAAAGGCTTCCTGTAAAGAAAATTACCAGTGGAATCGGGAAACTGGTGAAAGGATTAAATGAATTTGGGATTGAGGATGCGCAATCAGCGATGATGACCACGGATAAATTCCCAAAAATATCCATAAAAAAGGGAATAGTCGGGGCAAGAGACATTACAATTTGCGGCATTGCGAAAGGAGCGGGAATGATTGAGCCAAATATGGCTACCATGTTGACTTACGTAATGACGGACGCTCTGATCGACAGCAAAGCTTTAAATACCGTATTTCGTCAGGCTATTGACGCTACTTTTAACACGATAAGCGTTGACGGATGCATGAGTACAAATGATATGGCAATAATTATGGCCAATGGCATGGCAAAAAATAATCCTCTGGAAAGAGCTCAGGCCCGCTTGCAACTCTTTCGTGAAATGCTTTGTGATGTTTTAATGGAACTTTGCCAGGCAGTGGTCAAAGATGGTGAAGGAGCGACAAAATTTATTACAATATTGGTGGAAGGGGCGAAATCAAGATCAGAAGCAAGACGCGCCGCATATGCCGTGGCAAATTCGAATTTGGTCAAAACCGCCTTTTACGGATGTGACCCAAATTGGGGCAGAATAATAGCTGCTCTTGGCTCTTCGGGGATAACTCTGGAAAGAGAGCGCGTGACACTGTATTTAGGTAATGTTTTGGTCTTTTCCCAGGATTCTCCGGTTAATTATAACTCAATCAAACTAAAAGACATTTTTCAAAAAAATAAAATAGATGTTCGCATCGGATTGGGAGCCGGTGATAAATCCTATTGCGTTTATACCTCGGATTTGTCCTATGAATACGTAAAAATAAATGCAGAATACGCAACCTGAACAGGACATAGAACATGTTAACTTTATTATAAATATTTATTAATAAAGCTTGAAGATTTAACATTTATATGTTAAATGCCGCAAAATTTCACACATTCTTGGATTGCCGGTATGTTGCTTTCTGAAGAAAGTTTACCGTGCAAGTGGAAAAGGGTGGAGGAAAAAAACAAAAATAAGGAGAAAGTCATGTCTGTAATTTCAATGAAATTATTGCTGGAAGCTGGCGTCCATTTCGGTCATCAGACAAACAAATGGAACCCCAAGATGAAGCCTTATATTTTTGGGGCGAGAAACAATATTTACATCATCGACTTGCAACAGACTGTCGGCATGTTTCAAACGGCTTATAACTTTGTAGTGGAAACTGTCGCGCAAGGGAAAGATGTGCTTTTTGTGGGAACAAAAAAGCAATCTCAGGAGGCTATTAAGGAAGAAGCTACGCGCTGCGGCATGCCGTATGTGAATCACCGCTGGTTGGGAGGGATGTTGACGAATTTCGTTACGATTAAAAAGAGTATTGACCGTTTGAACAAATTGAGCGCTATGTTTGAAGATGATTCCATAAAAGCCTTTCCCAAAAAAGAAATAACGGCGATGCAAAAAGAGAAAGATAAACTGGAAAGCTTTTTGGGTGGCATTCGAAACATGAAATCCATTCCCGCTGCCGTCTTTGTTGTGGATCCCAACCGTGAGCATATTGCCGTAAGGGAAGCAAAAAAACTGAAGGTTCCGATTGTTGCGATAGTCGACACAAATTGCGATCCGGAAGATATAGATTATGTGATTCCCGGCAACGATGACGCAATCAGGGCGATTAAATTGTTCGCATCAAAATTTTCTGATGCGGTTTTGGAAGGAAAAGAACAATTTGAAGCAAGGTTATCTGCCGAATCCAATAAAGAATCAGACGTTGAGACAAAAACTTCCACGGAAGAGACAGATGTGCCGGAAAGCGTGGAAATGGAAGGCCATGATGACTTGGAAGAAAAATACGCAGACGTATGATACAAATAAATAATATATTAATGATTAGGTAAGGAGGGTTGTGCGTTGGAAATATCGTCGGCAATGGTGAAAGAGTTAAGGGATAAGACGGGTACCGGAATGATGGACTGTAAAGAAGCATTGGTTGCGGCAGGAGGAGATTTTGAAAAAGCGATTGATATCTTGAGAAAAAAAGGATTGTCTGCGGCAACAAAAAGATCATCAAAAGCGGCCAAGGATGGCGCTATAGCCTCATATATACACATGGGAGGAAAAATCGGTGTAATGGTAGAAGTAAACTGTGAGACTGATTTTGTAGCAAAGACTGAAAATTTTATAACTATGGCCAGGGATATAGCAATGCATATTGCTGCGTCTAATCCGCTTTATTTGCGACCGGAAGATATTCCCGAAAAAGCGCTGGAACGAGAAAAGGAAATATATCGCAGCCAGTTGAGCGAAGAAAAGAAACCTGAAAAAATATGGGATAAAATAATAGAGGGTAAGCTCAATAAATATTATGAGGATGTGTGCCTAGTAAATCAGAAATTCATAAAGGATACAGACATTACAGTTGATGCACTTGTAAAGAACATGATCGCGAAAACAGGAGAAAATATAATAATCAGAAGATTTGCCAGGTTTCAGTTAGGAGAGGAAATTAAAAGCTGAATAAGATGCCCAAAGAAAAAGAAAAACCTTTATATAAAAGAATTTTGTTGAAATTAAGCGGCGAATCTCTTTTGGGCAACCGGGCCTTTGGAATTGACTCAGGCGTGGCTAAATTTATTGCTCAGGAAATTAAATCAGTTTCCGATTTGAAGGTTCAGATAGGTATAGTTGTAGGTGGCGGCAACATTTTTCGCGGAATAGAAGGAGATGCCAACGGAATTGAAAGAACTTCCGCGGATTACATGGGAATGCTTGCCACAGTAATTAACAGCTTGGCCCTGCAGAGCGTTCTGGAAGCGCATGGTTTATCTACGCGAGTTCAATCGGCTATTTCAATGCATGAAGTGGCTGAGCCTTTTATTCAGAGGAAAGCCCTGCGCCACCTGGAGAAAGGGAGAATAGTCATATTCGCAGGTGGCACGGGAAATCCGTATTTTACGACAGATACCGCGGCCGCATTGAGGGCGATGGAAATACGTGCCGGATTGATTATGAAAGCCACCAAAGTTAACGGAGTGTATGACAGTGATCCCGTAAAAAACAAAACAGCAAAAATGTATAAAAAAATAAGCTATATTGAAGTATTAACTAACAACCTTAAAGTAATGGATGCAACAGCAATATCACTATGTCGTGACAATTTAATGCCGATCATTGTTTTTAATTTACAAAAAAAGGGCAGTATTAGAAGGGCAATATGCGGTAAAAAAATTGGGACTTACGTAGGAGAATGATATGAAAGAAGAAATACTTAAGAAGATAAAAGAAGAAATGGATAAAACAATTTCAGCAATGGAGAAGTCTTTGGGCAGAGTAAGAACAGGAAGGGCATCTGCGGCTTTACTGGATGGAATTAAAGTTGATTACTACGGAACGGCTACGCCCATATCACAGGCGGCAACTATCTCCGTTCCGGAAAGCAGGCTTCTGGTCATAACTCCATGGGATCCTACGATAATAGGGGATATTGAAAAAGCTATTCAAAAATCTGATCTGGGGTTAATGCCTGCTAACGACGGCAAAATAATAAGGCTTCCCATACCGCAGCTTACGGAGGAAAGACGTAAGGAACTGGTAAAAATAGTAAAGAAAATGGCCGAAGAAGGAAAAATTAAGTTGCGTAATTCCCGCCGTGATGCAAATGATGAGCTGAAAGGCCTCAAGAAAAAAAGCAATATGGCGGAAGATGAGGTATTCGGCGCTCAAGAAGAAGTTCAAAAAATAACTGATCAGTACATAGAGAAAATTGATAAAATAATCGAGAATAAAGAAAAAGAAATAATGGAACTGTAAAAATGGAAAATTTGTAAGTCAGTGAATGGGGAGTCTTGAGAACTCCCCATTTGTTTTTTTGGCAATAATCAATAATATTATGAAAGAAATTTTATTTTTACAAGAAATAAGAGGATAAAGAATTAGTTGAATCAAATTGATTCAGATAACTTGCCCAGACATATAGCGATAATAATGGACGGAAACGGCAGGTGGGCAAAAAAGCATATGGTCGGCCGTATTAGGGGCCATAAAAAGGGGGCTCAGGCTGTGCGTGCCACGGTGCGAGCTTGCCGGAAGTTAGGAATAGAATACCTTACATTGTTTGCTTTTTCCGTGGAAAATTGGAATCGTCCGGAACAAGAGGTTAAAGCATTGATGTCCTTGCTTGATCAGTATTTAACGGATCAGACAAAAGAATTAAAAAAACAGGGAATAAAACTTAAAACAATAGGAGAATTGAAACTATTAAATTCTTCCATTAGAGAAAAAATAAGAAAAGCTAAAGAGGCAACAAAGAATAACAATAAAATGATTGTCAATATGGCTTTGAGCTACGGGGGAAGGGACGAGATCGTCCACGCAGTAAAAAAAATAGCACAAAAAGTAAAAAATAATGAAATTGATTCACGGCAAATTGACAAGGAAATGTTAAGCATGCATCTATATACGGCTGGAATGCCGGAACCGGACTTGTTGATTCGCACGAGCGGAGAATATCGCTTAAGTAATTTTTTGCTGTGGCAATTGGCATACACGGAGCTTTATTTTACGAACACGCTTTGGCCTGATTTTACAAAGGAAGATCTTCTCAAGGCAATTGCCAGTTACCAGAAAAGGGAACGAAGATACGGATTAACAAGTGAACAAATCACAAAATAATAAAGGAACAATTGCGGGGAGGGCTTAAAGCAAATCGTATGGAAAGTACATTGCTGAAAAGGTGGATAACAGGAGTAATACTAGCGGCGGCAGTACTCATCATAATATTATTCTTTTCAATAAATGCGCTTGCGGCAGTCATTATCCTTGTTTCTGTTGGCGGAATATGGGAATACAACAATATTGTTTTTGGCAAAGGAAATTATAAAGAAAAAATTGAAGGATTCATTTTCGCCTTTGTTATTCCCTTGATATTTTTGATTGGCGACGCCGATGCAGTAATAATGGCACTGTCACTTTCCGTTATGATCGTTTTTATTTTATTTCTTTGGAAAATATCAGAAAAAAAGTTTGATATCATAAATGTTATTAAGGTTATATTCGGCATTATATATATACCTTTTTTAGTTTCGCACTTTATTTTGCTGCGCAAAATACCCGACGGGGAATTATGGATTATCTTTGTTTTAGTGCTGGCATTTATCGGAGACACAGCTGCGCTATATGTGGGGAAATATTTTGGCAAAAGAAAATTAATCCCCTTGGTAAGTCCGGGGAAAACAGTGGAAGGAACAATCGCGCTGGTTATCGGAAGCGTTGCCGGATGCCTGATATTCAAACTTCTTTTTTTGCCGCAAATACCGCTATTTCATGTTGTAATAATATCTTTTTTCGGAAGTATAATTGGTCAATTAGGCGATCTTTTTGAATCAGCAATCAAGAGGAACTACGGACAGAAAGACGCCGGTTTTCTTCTGCCCGGCCACGGGGGAGTCTTGGACAGACTGGATTGCTTGCTTTTAATAGCGCCTTTTGTATATTACTATCTTACTATTGTGATTCGTTAAATGAAGAAAATAGCATTATTAGGTTCTACCGGATCAATCGGTGTCAGCGCGTTGGATGTAATCGGCAATAATCCCGATAAGTTTAAAATAGTTGCTTTGGCAGCCGGTCAAAATATTAATTTAATAAAAGAGCAGGTAGAAAAATACCGTCCGCAAATAGTCGCATTAAAAGAAAGGAAGGATGCGTCTGATTTAGAGACTCAATTTAAAAATAAATACAAAGTCAGGATTGTTTACGGAGAAGACGGAATAAAGGAAATCGCTGCCAGGAAGGATACAGATACGGTAATATCCGCTATATCCGGTGCGGCAGGACTGATGCCGACTATAACGGCAATAGAAGCAGGAAAGGATATAGCGCTGGCGAATAAAGAAACAATGGTTGTGGCGGGTGACATTGTTAATAAAAAAGCGAAAAAATCCGGCAGTAAAATCATTCCCATTGATAGCGAGCACAGTGCCATATTTCAATGTTTGCAGGGGCGAAGAAGAAGTGAATTGAAAAGAATCATCCTCACTGCCTCAGGAGGGCCGTTTCTGAAATTTAAAAAAAATCAGCTAAAGTCGGTAAGGCCGCAACAGGCCCTAAAGCATCCCAAGTGGAAAATGGGCAGAAAAATATCAATCGATTCGGCTACAATGATGAATAAAGGTCTGGAAGTAATTGAAGCCATGTGGCTTTTCGGAACAAAAATCAATAATATCGAGATTTTAATACATCCGCAAAGCATTGTGCACTCAATGGTTGAATTTACAGATGGAAGTATCTTGGCACAAATGGGAATTCCTGATATGAGAATACCAATTGCGTATGCGTTGAGTTATCCGGAAAGAATAAGCAATAATTTGCCGTCCTTGAATCTTTCAAAAGCGGGAAAACTGGAGTTTTATCTGCCGAATTTGGATAAATTTCCGTGCCTTAAGATTGCATACGAGGCTGGTTTAGCAGGGAAAACAACACCGGCCGTTTTAAACGCTGCTAACGAGGTGGCTGTAGAGGCGTATTTAAATAATATGATTAAATTCACGGATATATCTATTCTGATAGAGAATGTTTTGAGCATGCATAAGCCTTTGAGAAATCATACTCTTGAGGACATAGTTCAGGTTGACAGTTGGGCAAGAATGCAGGCGAAAAAGAACATAGAAAGGAAAAAGTATTGTTAGGCATATCGATTGTTTCCGTTATAATTTTGTTGGGAGTTTTGATTTTTTTCCATGAACTGGGTCATTTTCTGGCCGCACGTTTGTCCGGTGTTGGTGTCCTTAAGTTTTCCTTGGGCTTCGGTCCGAAAATCGTCGGGAAAAAGATAGGGCAAACCGAATATGTTATTTCGCTGATTCCCCTGGGAGGATACGTTAAGCTTTTAGGCGAAACGGAAAACGATAAACTTTCCGCGGACGAAGAAAAAAAGTCTTTTTCCAAACAACCTCCATGGAAGCGATTGATCATTGTCTTTGCCGGTCCTTTTTTCAATTTCTTGTTAGCGATTTTGATTTTTGCTTCAGTATATGTGTACGGTGTACCGGCTCTGAGCAATATTGTCGGAGGTGTGCAGGAGGATTCAGCAGCTTACGAGGCCGGTATCATCAGTGGCGATAAAATCATTTCCATCAATGACAAAAAAATTCTTTATTGGGATGACATCAGGCCGGTCATAACCCAAAGCGAAGGCGAGAAACTGGCAGTAAGGATCAAACGCGATGGTCAGGAAAAGGAATTATATATAACGGCTAAATTATCTAAAACACAGAACATCCTCGGTGAAGAAATATACGCATATCTTATCGGCATTACCCCTTCCGATGAAATAGTTATCGAAAAAAGAAATATCTGGCAGGCTTCCATTATCGGCTTGGAAAAAACATGGCAGTTTTCCAAACTAACTTTGACAGTTTTTGTGAAAATGATTAAAGGCGACGTGTCGCCGAGGAATTTAGGCGGACCGATATTTATAGCTCAGGCGGTGGGAGCGGTAGCCAAAGAAGGAATAATTCCTTTTCTCTTTCTAATGGCGCTGATTTCGGTAAATCTCGCCATAATAAATCTATTTCCCATTCCCATTCTGGACGGCGGACACATTATGTTCACTCTTATTGAAATGGTTCGTCGTAAACCTCTTACCCAGAAATGGCAGGGTATATTTCAGCAAATAGGCTTTTTATTTCTGATCTTGTTGATGATATTTGTCATTATGATTGATATTGAACGGCTGAATTTGAAATTCATTGATAAAGTAGTCGAGTTCTTTAAATAAGATATGCTTACTTTGGCTTTTGATACATCTGCAAAAACCGCTGCTGTAGCCCTGTTGAAAAATAAAGAAATCATATATGATAAAATCATCCGGACCCAGATGACTCATTCGGAAGTAATTTTACCACAGATAAACGAGGCGATGGAAAAATCAGGGGTAAATATTTCCGAAGTAGATTTGTTTGCCTGCTCACTTGGCCCTGGTTCTTTTACCGGGCTGCGCGTGGCCGTGAGCACGCTTAAAGGTATGATCTTAGCTTTATCAAAACCTGCGGTGGGAGTATCCTCACTTGCCGCGCTTGCCTTGAATATAATAAATACCGATAAATTAATATGTTCCGTGATTGACGCGGGCCGCGGTCAGGTTTACACATCATTATTCAATTATGATGATGCCGGTATTTTACAGCAAATAACCCCGGAACAGGCCGTTTGGCCGCAAAACGTTTTATCAAAAAATGTCAATGGAGATGTAGTATGTGTTGGTGACGGAGCTCTAAAATATGAAAATATAATTAAAGGCACTAATAAATCCGAGGTCATTATAGCTCAAAATAATATTATCAAAGCTTCATCCATCGGAATTTTGGGTTTGGAAAAATGCAGACGCAACGAATTGTTGAATCCGGATAATTGTGTGCCTGTTTATTTGCGCATTGCTGATGCAAAACCCATGAAAGTTGATACAATCTGACAAATATTTATTAAAACGCAAGATATTGTAAATAAGAGAATATGCGTCAAATAGTTCTGAATAAGAATATAATATTTAAAAAATGTACAAGCAGCCAAAATTCTAAAATTGAAGCGCTCAGGTCGGTTATACGGGAAATGCGCGTGCCATTCGGGAGGGGCGATACCGTAGGCATTAAATTACACTGGGTAGAAAGAGGCAATAAAAATTATCTGCCGCCGATATATGCCAAGGAAATTGTGGCATGGTTAAAAAGTATGGGCATAAAGCCGTTTGTTTTCGATACGACCGTATTGTATTCGGGCGGCAGGCGTGATGCCAGCCAGTCAATAATTACCGCCAGGCAACATAAGTACAGCGAAGAATATCTGGACTGTCCCGTGAAAATAGGGGATGGAGCTGACGGCAAAGAAGTTGTAGATTTGTCTGCCGGGTATAAACACTTTACAAACGTTCAGGTAGGCGCAATTATTCATCAGGCGGATGGATTTGTAATATTTTCTCACTTCAAGGGTCACATGGAAACGGGATTTGGCGCGTCAATCAAGAATATTTCCATGGGTTTCGCGTCCCGAGCGCAAAAACAGCGGATGCACGCAGACGCCAAACCAAGCTTAAAAAAGAAAAAATGCATTATGTGCGGCGAATGTGTCCGGGTTTGTCCTGTCAGCGCGGCAAGCATGCCGGAAGACGAATATCCGATTTACGATTTGGGGAAATGCGTCGGTTGCGCGCAATGTATAGCAATGTGCCACGAGATGGCGCTGAAAATTATCTGGGATACTGATGTCGAAATATTTCAGGAAAAACTTATAGAAACGGCCGCCGCTGTCTGGAGGATTATTCAGAAAAAATCTATTGTTATTAATGCCTTACTGAATATAGTATCTGATTGTGATTGTCTGCCGGGAAATCATAAAGTCATATCGCCGGATAAAGGATTCATCGGTTCTTATCATCCGGTATCTGCAGATGCTGCTGCGGTGGAAATTGTCGGTTCAGGAATCATTGATAAAACTCATCGCGACATTCCATGGCCAAGGCAATTCAGCTATGCCCGGGAGATAGGATTCGAATAATAAGAAAAATTAATAAAGCAAATAATATTATTCTGTTAACATTTAGCTGCCTTCTTTTTTTGTCACAAGGGGTCTTTGCCGTTGAGAGAAAAACGTCCTCCTTGTTGTTGAAAAGAACGAATGTCCCCATTTATTCCGTGAGGGTTGTGAATTTATATCCTCACGATACCGATACTTTTACGCAGGGCATTTTTTATCATGAAGGGTTTTTATATGAATCCAGCGGACTGTACGGGAAATCTTTTCTGAAAAAAACTCAACTTAAATCCGGAAAGACACTTAAAAAGGTTGAGTTGCCTGTAAAATACTTTGCCGAAGGAATTGCGCTTCACAACGGAAAGATTTATCAGCTTACCTGGAAAGAAAACAAATGTTTTGTTTATGATTTAAAAAACATCAAAAAAACAGCAAGCTTTGCATATCACACGCAAGGATGGGGAATAACATCTGACGGTAAAAACCTGATTATGAGCGATGGATCAGCGGTCTTATACTTCCTTGATCCGGCCGTGTTTCAAATAATTCGTAAAATAAAAGTATCTGACGGTAACATTCTTATTGATAATATAAATGAACTTGAGTTTGTAGAAGGTGAAATATGGGCGAATATATTTATGGAGGATTATGTTGCGCGAATATCGCCGGATACTGGCAAAGTGCTGGGCTGGATTGATTTGCGTGTATTGTATTCCTATTTGAAAGATATTGGCTCAATAGATGTTCTAAACGGAATAGCGTAAGATAAAGTAAATGAGAGAATATTTGTTACCGGCAAGTTATGGCCCGGTCATGCGCCCCATTTAGGAAACCAGTTGCACAGAGAGATGCCTTCTTGTAAATTTAAGAAAAAGGAGGACATCAAATGGGGAAGAAAGTCAAGAAGCATTCAGCGGAGTTCAAGTTCAAA
>DSAV01000087.1 GCA_011046295.1 Deltaproteobacteria bacterium
ATAGGCCTTTTCTTCTTGACACAAGATGGCGTCCTTCTTATAATCACGCGTTAAAAATGAACGTTTTTTTCAAATAAAACTAAAGGAGAAAGAAAAATGGCTTTTAATTACGAGAAGTTAAATGTGGAACAAGACGGAATGGTGGTCATTGCGGCCATCAATCATCCGCCGGCAAACTCCATGGGACAAGGCGTGCTAAGGGACATTGAAGATCTTTTAACAAAATGTGAAAATGATGACGCGGTGCGCGTAATCATCATCACCGGCAGCGGTAATAAATTGTTTTCCGCCGGCGCGGACATTACCGAATTCGCCAGCATCCAGGCCGGAAATGTTCCCAAATATAACGGCAATGAAATTTATTTCAAAATCGAAAATTACCCTAAAGTAGTTATCGCCGCGATGCAGGGCGGCGCCTACGGCGGCGGCTTGGAACTGGCCTGCTGCTGCCATTTGAGAATCATGGCGGAAGAAGCGACCCTGGGCCTCCCCGAAGTAAAACTCGGCCTCAATCCGGGCTGGGGCGGAACTCAGCGTCTGCCGCGCTTCATCGGCAAAACCAAAGCTCTGGAGCTTATGCTGACCGGAGATTTTATGCCGGCAAAGGACGCGTTGGCGCTTGGCCTGCTCAATAAAGTCGTGCCGCAGGCTGAAGTTCTGGAAACAGCCAAAAAGCTGGCCAAGAAACTTGCCGCCGGCGCTCCGGTCGCGCAGCGCGAAATCATGAAAGCGGTACGTCTGGGACTGGAAACAAACCTGCGTGACGGCGTTATGAATATTGAAGCCGGAGCCAGCAAGGCGCTGCAGTTTACCGAAGATTTCAAAGAAGGGGCCAAGGCCTTCCTGGAAAAAAGACCGCCTAATTTCAAAGGCCGTTAATTTCCGCCGAAATTTAATGAATGGTCAGGATGTTTTTCCACGTACCAAGTGGGGACATCCTGACCTAAATAATTTTGCACCCGGCGAACAGTGAAGATTAACCGGCCGAACTTCCATTCGGCAAAAACAGAAATCTTTCGCTTTACCTGCCGGTTGGGTCAAAGGCAGTTTTAATGAATAAGTTTTTTTACCCTCGCTCCCTGGTGGTATTCGGAGCTTCCGCCAACAAAACAAGTCTCGCCAATATAGTGCTTCTTAATAACATGCAAAACGGTTATCAGGGAAAGCTCTACGCTGTAGGATCCCGGGAAGGAGAACTCAGCGGCATTAAAATCTATAAAAATGTTCTGGAGCTTCCCGAAACGCCTGATGTGGCCATATTCCTCACGCCGGCAAAAGCAATCCCTCCGCTGCTAAGAGATTGCGGAGAAAAAGGAATCACGCACATTGTTATCGAGTCCGGCGGATTCAGCGAGTATTCCCACAGCGAAAAAACGCTGGAAGAAGAAGTCTCACAAATTGCCACGCATTACGGCATGAAAGTCATCGGCCCCAATTGCGTCGGCACGATTAATTTCGAGATTAAAATGATGATGCCTTTTGGTTTTTTCAGCAATATCCCGCAAAAAACAGGCAAAGTGGCTTTAATCGTGCAAAGCGGCGGTGTGGGAGGTACCTTCCTGCGCTCTTTTGCCGGATACGGCGTGACGCCCGGAAAATTTGTAGCTATCGGCAACAAACTTCAACTGGATGAAGCGCACTTCCTGGAATATTTCCTGAACGACACTCAGACGGAAATCGTGACCGCGTACCTAGAAGGATTTAAGCGCGGCCGTGTTTTTTTTCAACTGGCCATGCAATCGGCCAAGCCGATAATCGTGCTTAAATCCAACCGCAGCGAAGTAAGCCAGAAAATAGCGCAATCGCACACCACCGCACTTTCCGGCAGCGATGAAGTAACAGGTGCCGCGTTCAGGCAGGCGGCAATCATCAGGGTGGAAGATGAAATTAATTTAATAAATGCCGTCAAAATTATCGGCCTTCCCCCGATGAAAGGCCGGCGCGTCGCCGTCCTTTCGCGTTCCGGCGGGCACGCCGTTCTGACGGCAGACGCCTGCGCTCAATTTGGCTTCGAAATGCTGCCCTTTCCTGATTCTTTTTTGAAGAAACTTAAAAATATTTATCATACCAGAGTTATCGCTCATCAAAACCCGCTGGATTTGGGAGAAATATTTGACTACACGATATTCACGCATATTCTGGAAGAAGCTTTAAAGCTGGATTGTTTCGATGGCGTTCTTTTTAATCATCTCTACATCGCCCAGTATGAATCGGAAATGTCGCGCACTTTTCTGCAAGGCGTGGAAAAGCTTGTAGACAAGTATCAGAAACCTGTTTCTCTGGCGATGATTTCCGAGCGGGAAGAAATTCTGGACGTTTCTAAAAATTATTCTTTTCCGATCTTTACATCGCCCCTGGAGGCGGCGGACGCCCTGCATACTTCGCTTACTTATCATGAACTGAGAAAATCGCGGGACAACAGGGGCAAAGAGCCTGCCTATGAGATCGAAGCCGATATAATTCAGGATATAAAAAATAAGTGCCTCCGGGAAAAACGAATTGCGCTCACAAACGAAGCACTGGAAATCTGCGCTGCCTGCGGCATACAACCGGTTAAAGGGGCGTTCATTCACAGCGATGCTGATTTGGCAAAAAGTTTCCCCTTGCATTATCCTGTCGTTTTGAAGCTTCTGTCGCGTGACATAACCCATAAAACCGATATAGGCGGAGTCAGCCTTAACATCGGCAACGCGGAAATTTTAGAACGAACCCTCAATGAAATGAAAGAGGCAGTAAGCGCCTCGAAAGAGCATCTTGTTATCGACGGCTTTCTTGTCCAGGAGATGGCCCGGCCGGGTCTGGAATTTTTTGTAGGCGGACGTATTGATTCTGTCTTTGGCCCGATTGTTATGGCCGGATTGGGGGGCATCTATGTTGAAACATTCAAAGATAGAGCCATTTGCCTGGCGCCGGTAACCAGGCGTGAAGCGACGGCTATGTTGCGCGAACTCAAAGCATACCAACTGCTTGAAGGTTCCCGGGGCAGCGGCCGCGCGGACATTGAATCTCTTATCGATATCATTTGCCGCGTTTCTTTCCTGATGAGCAACTTCCCCGGCATCGCGGAAATGGATTTAAATCCCGTGATTGTTCATCCTGAAGGGCAGGGAGTTTCAATTGTTGACGCGCGCGTTTTTTTTGAAAATGAAGTTTAAAAAAGCGCACCGCGCCGCAGAAGAGAGGTATTAATCGCCTGAAAGCATTTTTATCTTACCGGAAAGAACTGCATTTTTATATTGGACCAATGATTTATGCATAAATATCTGATCCTGATAGCGGCGGTATTCATTAATCTTTGCCTGGGCGCCGGCTACTCCTGGAGCACTTTTGTTCCCGCCCTGAAAGAAACACTTGGTTTTTCCACCGCTCAGGCACAATCTGTTTTCGGTATAGGCGCTTTGGCCGCCACTTTTATGATTTTTATTGGCGGACGCGTGCAGGATCGTCTGGGACCGCGTATTCCCGCTCTGATCGGCGGAATTATTTTCGGCAGCAGTTATATCCTTGTGGGTTATTCCAGCGGCTCATACGCTGCGCTTCTGGTTCTGATTGGTGTCCTTGCGCCCGCCGGTGTCGGGCTGGCTTATTTATGTCCCATCGCCTGTTCCATGAAATGGTTCCCAAATCACAAAAGCCTGGTAACCGGAATTACCGTAGCGGGATTTGGCGGCAGCGCCATGATTATTTCTCAATTAGGGGAATATCTGCTCTCCCAGCAGGTAAATGTCCTGACTATTTTTAAATACATGGGCTTCGGTTTTACGGCAGTTCTGATAATTGCAACAATGTTTTTAAAAAATCCCGCTCTGATACCTGAAAACGATGCGCCCGTGGCAAACACCAAAATTTCGGTGATTATCAGGGAGCGCAAATTTTTAGGCCTGCTGTGCGGCATTTTCCCATGTTTTTGCGCCGGCCTGATGGTTATCGGAAATATTAAACCTTTCGGCCTGGCTATGAATCTTGAAGCAACCGCCGCCGGCGCGGCGGTGACCATTATCGCTCTTTTTAATACCGCCGGCAGGCTGACCTGGGGTTTCATCGGCAGCATCATGGAAGGGAAAAAAGTTATTCTTATATCGATTATCAGCACGGCCGTGGTAATTCTGGCCGCTCCCTTTGTCATTAAAAATAACGTCACCTTTTATGTGTTCACAGTTTTAGCCGGTTTTAATTTCAGCGCCTGCTTCGTTCTTTACGCCGCGGAAATCGCTAACCAGTACGGAGCGGATAAAATCGGGACTGTCTATTCAACACTTTTTTTGAGTAATGGTATCGCCGGATTTATCGCGCCGACGCTGGCGGGAAGAATATTCGATTCTACCGGCTCTTACCTGCCGGCTTTCATGATTTTCGGCCTTTTGGCTTTCGCCGCCATATTCATGTTTTATTTTATTTACAAACCCACAAAAACGGAAAAGTTGGAGCCCGGCCTGATCGCGCCGCGCCTGTAACCTTTTTGCCCCGGCTGATGAAAGAAGAACACACTGGTTAGTAGCGCTGCGCCTTGGCTTTACCTTTGAATATCCGGTAAGCGAAGACAGTATACCCCACAACAATAGGCATGCCGACGAGGGCGATCACGCTCATCACCTGCAGGGTATAAAGACCGGTGGAGCTGTTGTAAATCGTAATACTAAGATATGGTGTATCGGCCGCCTTTATCAGGTTGGGGAAATGAGCGGTAACCGTCACTAGCCACAAACCTAAAAAATATAAAGACGATTTTCCCAAAAGGTTCGCGCTGCTTTCTTTGCTAAGTGAAAAAACTAGCTCACCCAAACCCAGCAAGGCCAGGAGAATAGCCATGTAAAACAAAGGGCTAGACAAAAGGGAGGGGGAAATACAAGCCAGCATAACAAAATAAAGTCCTGCCGTGAGCATGTTTATCATCAGCAGAATATGCATTGCCTTGATTGCCCTCAGATGTAATTCGCCTTCGGTTTTTAATATGGCGTAAGAAGCGCCTTGAAGCACAATAGCAGATAGGCCGACAATGCCGAACAAAAACGGCACCGGACGCAGCAGCGTAAGAAGGCTTCCTGTAAACTCCATCCGGTCATCGAGAGGAACGCCGTAGATTACATTGCCCAAAGTTATTCCCAAAAGCAAAGGGGCCAGGCAGCTACCCGCAAAAAGAATCTTTTCCCAAAACCAGGCCCTGCGCTCGTCATGCGCGCGAAATTCCATCGAAACAGCCCGGAAAATCAGCGCGAACACAATAAGAAGCATGCCGAGATAAAAACCGGAGAAGGCGGTCGCGTAGGCCTGCGGAAACGCGGCAAAAAGAGCACCAGCCCCAGCAACTAACCACACTTCATTTCCGTCCCACACCGGCCCGATGGAATTTATCAGAATGTCTTTTTCCTCCTTGTTCTTGCCGATAAAAGGCAAAAGCGCGCCAATTCCCAAATCAAAACCGTCCAGAAGAGCGTAACCTAAAAATAATATTGCAATAAGAATGAACCATAAAACCTGAAAGTTCTGAATATTTTCCATCCGTCCTCTCCTTATTCGTCTTTCACTTTGTTCTATTACGCGCTCATAACCCCTTTTTCATAATTCTCACGAACACAAGAACAAACATGGCAAAAATCAGTGAATAAACTATGGTAAACATTATCAGGCTGAAAAAAATCTGATTAGCCGGCACAACAACGGAAGCTGCGTCGGCGGTCTTCATGAGTTTATAGATAATCCACGGCTGCCGGCCTACTTCAGCGGCGACCCAGCCCGCTTCATGGGCGATATGCGGCAAGGGAATCAAAAAGGGCAGAATAAAAAGATAGGTTGTCGCTTCAAATAACTTGTTTCTGACGAGCAAAATCAGGCCTAAAAGCCCCAGAAATATCGCCAGCATCCCCACGCCTACCATCACATGATATGCCTGAAAGACGATATTCACGGGCGGCCAGTGCTCTTTGGGAAATTCTTTCAGTCCCTTAATTTCCGAATCCAAATCAAAGTTGTAAAGAAAACTCAAAAGCCGTGGAATATAAACGCCGTAAGTCTTTTCCTTCTCCGCGTCAACATAGCCCGCAAGATAAAGGGGCGCACCCTTTGTTGTTTCAAAAAGTCCCTCCAGCGCGGCAGCTTTCTCCGGCTGCGCGTCAATAACCTGTATCGCGTGGATATGACCCGTGGAAAGTTGCAACAGCGGCGTAATGGCAAAGAGTATGATACCCATTTTTAGCATCTTTTTTGCCGTCTCGCCGTGTAATCCTTTACTTACGTAATATCCGGCAATACCGGCAATCATAATCGCGCAGGTCATCCAGGAAGCCATGGTGGTGTGGAATAATCTAATCATTGTGGAAGGATTAAAAACAGCCTGCCGGAAACTGGACAAAATAATTTTTCCTGTTCCATCTATTTGAAAACCCGCGGGTGTCTGCATCCAGGAATTGGCCGCCAGTATCCAAAAAGCGGAAAGATGACTGCCGATAAAAACCAGCAGGGCAGACAGCCAGTAAACTTTGGGGGAAACTTTGTTTCTGGCAAAAATCAGAACGCCAATGAATACCGCTTCCAGAAAAAAAGCAATAATAGCTTCCGCGGCTAGAATCGGCCCGAAAATATCGCCCACCACCCGCGAATAACCCGACCAGTTCATGCCGAAAGAAAATTCCATAGTAATGCCGGTAGCCACGCCTATGACAAATATCAATCCCAGCAACCTCGCCAGAAAGTCGGTTATTTTTCTATAAATTTCATCTTTTTTAATTAAATAAAGCGATTCTGAAATAAGTATTGTCAGTGATGTTCCCAGCGTCATTGCCGGAAATAGAAAATGAAAACCCACGGTAAAAGCAAATTGAACCCGGGCGAGAAGCACAGCATCCATGGAATGCCTCCTTTTTCGTAGAGCAAAAATATTAGCCAATAAGGGACTAATTTTCAATAAGATTGTTTTGCGGCTTTCACGCCTTCCTTTGCTTTTTTTCGGCATCTGCGATATATTAATATTGTGTAAAAACTTAAGAAAGCCTGTTAGCTGTAAAAAAGGAGGGCACAGATGATAAAAATGTCAGAATTATCAAAATTTTGTATTACCTTGATGATGATTCTTTTTGCGGCTTTTTGTATCAGCACGCAACAAGCTTACGCGCACGCGCCGCAGAATATTGAGCTTGCTTATGACAAAAATGAGCAAACTTTAAAAGTAACCATCACCCATAAATCAGCGTTTGGTTTTCACTATATAAATTCCGTAGTAATTAAGAAAAATGGGGTTGTGGTCAGCACCAGTAATTATGAAAACCAGCCTGATCCGGCAACATTCAACTACACGTACAATATTGCCGCCGGCAAGGGAGACACTTTGGAAGTAACGGCAATATGCAACCTTTCCGGAAGCAGATCGGCAACTCTGGCGATAGAATAAAACAAAATTGCGCGTATTCATGGTTGCCGCAATCCATGATGCTCTTGAGTCTGGCTGGCGCGAGAGCATCCTTTTTTATTAACGCCGAAGCTCAACACGAAAAACAATGCCTGACAAAGAAATGGATATAGTTATTGCCGGCGGCACGCTTGTGACAATGTCGGCGGACGCAGAAATTATCGAAAACGGTTTCGTAGGCATCAAAGACGGTTTAATCACCCGCACACGCCCAAACGACGAAAAAATACCTGCATGGTCTGCCAAAGAAACAATCGATGGTTCCGGCTGTATTATCTTGCCCGGACTGGTCAACACGCACACCCATCTGCCCATGGTCTGCTTCAGAGGGATGGCCGACGATTTGCCCCTGATGGAATGGCTCAACAATCACATCTTTCCGGCAGAAGCAAAACACGTCAACAAAGAAATGGTTTACGCCGGTGCCGTTCTTGCTATGGCGGAAATGATTCTTTCCGGCACGACAACTTTCTGTGACGCATATTTTTTTGAATCCGCCGTAGCCGAAGCCGCGCTCGCCTGCGGAATGCGCGCCGTCGCCGCTCAGGGCTTCGCCGATTTCGCCACGCCGGACAATCCTAAATATGAGAAAATGATGGCGGCGGCGGATCGGTTCGTTAACCGATGGAAATCGTTTGCTCCGATGATTACACCAGCTTTTTTTTGTCATTCGCCTTACACCTGTTCTCCCAAAACGCTCGTAAATGTAAAAACTGCCGCACGCGAGGCCGGAATTCTTTATTTAACTCATCTGCTTGAAAACCAGGACGAGATTAAAACGATAGAAAAACGTTATGGGAAAAACCCCGTCCGGCATCTATACGACCTAGGCGTGCTTGATGACTGGAGCATTGCCGTTCACTGCAATTGGTTAACCAAAGAAGATATGGAAATTTTAGCAGATACGGGCGTGGGCGTATCGCACAATCCGGAAAGCTCCATGAAGCTCGCTGCCGGAATCGCCCCCGTTGCCGAGATGCTGCGGCGTGGCATAAATGTGGGACTGGGCACTGACGGGTGCGCCAGCAATAATGACCTGGATATGTTCCGGGAAATGGACAGCGCGGCCAAAATTCATAAGGTAATATCTTTAAATCCCACCTTGATGAGCGCACAAACTGTTTTGCAGATGGCAACTATCGGCGGGGCTCGGCTCTTGAATCTGGATAACATGATCGGCTCAATTGAAGAAGGCAAACGGGCGGATATAATTATGATCGATGTAAACCAGCCTCATCTTACACCACTTTATAACTGTCATTCGCAGCTGGTATATGCCGCGCGTGGCGCAGATGTAAAAACTAGCATTATCAATGGCAAAATTGTCATGAACAACAGAAAATTGCTTACTATTGATTTACCAAAAGCTATGGAGACGGTGAACCGAATTGCCGAAAAAATAATTTCTCAATAATACACAGCAAGCATCAAAATATTAATTATTTTTGAACAATCCAACGTATTGCCCGTAACCTTCTCTTTCTAAATCCTGTCTGGTGATAAAATGCAGCGCCGCGGAGTTAATACAGTAACGCAGGCCCGTTGGCTCAGGACCATCCGGAAAAACATGCCCCAGATGAGAATTAGCCTGTTTGCTGCGCACTTCGGCTCCAAATATTGCGGAAGAGCCGTCTTTTGTTTCGACTATATTATCTTGTTCCAGCGGTCTGGTAAAACTGGGCCAGCCGCTTCCTGAATCATATTTATCCAGCGAGCTGAAGAGCGACTCACCGGAAACAATATCTACGTATATGCCATCTCTTTTATTATCCACATACTCGTTTTGAAAAGGTGGCTCAGTGCTTCCTTTTTGTGTGACTTCATATTGCAGGGGCGTAAGTTTTGTTCTTAAATCCTCTTCGTCATTTGGGAGGTTCTCTTTTTCACGGCTTGACAGTGGGCTGGCATTATCTCCCCACATCTGGCGCAAGAAACCTTCGCGGCCTGAACCAACACGATAAGCGCCATAGTGCATCGGATTTTTCGCGGCGTAATCCTGATGATAATCCTCCGCGGGGTAAAAAGCGGTGTGCTTCATTAACGCTACCGCGACAGGACGTGAAAACTTGCCTGACTGATCAAGTTCGCCAAGCAGCTCTTGGGCAATAATTTTTTCTTCCTTTGTCTGATAAAAAATCACCGGGCGGTATCCGCCGCCGCGGTCGGCAAACTGCCCTCCTGAATCTATGGGATCAATGTGCCGCAGGAAATAATCCAGAATTTGTACATAATTTATTTTTTGCGGCTCGTAATAAACCTGAACAGCTTCGACATATCCCTTTTCTATGTAATTTCCGTGTGTTGGATTTTTCCCTTGGCCTCCCGCGTAACCGGAGATTACATCCTTTATCCCGGATAATTTCCTTAAATCCGCTTCTGTGCACCAGAAGCATCCTCCGCCCAGCACGGCAAATGCAGTGTCTGTAATTTCATTTATTCCATCCATTTTCCTAACCTAAACCGGCCCATGGTTACACTACATATTTAAACCACGCAAATCGGCTCACACATTATTACCATCCGCTTACGCGTTTCCATTATTATAATTTTATGATGATAACATGTTTGTCAACTAGGTTCAGACGGCAACACTTTTATGCTGCGCACGTTCGCGGTTTTGTGCAGAAAAAAATGGTTGCAGATTTTTGCATCCGCAACCATTAACTTTGGCTTTCCCAGATTAATTCTTTTTATCCGCAGAAAATCAGCTTTTTTTTCTGTCCTTTATGGGAATGTAATGACGGCGCGGCGCCACGCTTTTATACGCCGGACGAATTATTTTACTACTGTTAGCTAATTCCTCGATGCGGTGCGCGCTCCAGCCGGCAATTCTGGACATGGCAAATAGCGGAGTGTATAATTCGGGTGGAATATCCAACAGGCGGTAGAGAAGCCCTGAATAAAAGTCGACATTGGCGCTGACGCCTTTATATATTTTTCTTTCATGACCAATGATTTCCGGAGCGATTTTTTCGACTCTTTCGTAGAGCCGCATTTCATCGGCAAGGCCTTTTTCCTGAGCCAATTTCGCCACATGTTCCCGCAATATCAGCGTGCGTGGATCGGAAACTGAATATACCGCGTGCCCCACGCCGTAAATCAATCCGGCGCGGTCGAAGGCTTCTTTATTGAGAAGCTTAATAAGATAATTTTCGATTTGGCGATCATCATCCCAGTTGGATACATTTTTCTTCAAATCTTCGAACATCTGGACAACTTTTATATTCGCGCCGCCGTGGCGGGGACCTTTTAACGAACCCATGGCCGCGGCAATCGCCGAATAAGTGTCCGTCCCGCTTGACGTAACCACGTGAACCGTAAAAGAAGAATTGTTTCCGCCACCGTGCTCCGCGTGCAAAACCAGCGCCAGATCAAGCAACTGTTCTTCCAGTGGCGTGTATTTGCTGTCATGTCTGAGCATGTGCAAAAAATTCCCCGCGGCCGACAAATGCGGCTGAGGGCTGTGAATAACAAGGCTTTTATTGCTGAAGCGATAAGCATGAGCCTGATAGCAATAAACTACCAGCAAGGGAAAAACAGCGATTAACTGAAGGCACTGTCTGAGCACATTGGGAATACTGATATCCTCCGCGCGTTCATCAAGGACATAGAGAGATAGAATACTCTGCGAGATGGCGTTCATAATGTCGCGGCTGGAAAGCTTCAAAATAGAGTCGTGAACAAAGTCATCCGGCAATGTATTGAACGAACTCAAAAGATTCTGAAATCTTTCCATCTCGTTTTTATCCGGCAACTCACCAAAGAGCAGCAAATAACAGGTTTCTTCAAAACCATTATGTTTGTCCGCCATGAATCCCGCGACAAGTTCCGTTATGTCTATACCGCGATAGATGAGGCACCCGGGACCCAATTCGGATTCATCATCGCCTACTTGAGTGTGGGCTTGCACGTCACCGATTTGCGTCAATCCGGCAAGCACTCCCTTGCCTTTAATATCGCGCAGGCCCCTTTTCACATCATACTTGGCGTAAAGCGAGGACTCCACCAAACTGCTTGACGCCGCCATGGCGCTCAATTTCTCTATCCATTCATTTTTATTCATACTACTTCTCCCTTTTTTCCCAGAGTGACAATATATAGCTTCTCTCAATTGACGTTCTTTTTTTCACTTTTCGCTGTGTCAACCAACGGCAGAGAAAAAACACTTTCACAGCTGACAATATTTCCATAAGGTATTTCTTAAAAAGATTATCTGGTGTCGTGCTGCGTTTACCTGATGGCAAAAATAGCGGATACCGCTTTCTGTGTCAATGGTTTTTATATTGCAATCCACAAACACCGACAGGAACCAGCAACCCATTAGATCAAAAATATTAAACTATTAGCTCTTGGCGCACTCCCTAATACAAATGCGACAAAAAACACTGTTTGGCGTAAAACATAGTGCCTGTCCCACCCAGAACAGATTCTTTATTCCTGGGGCTTCCGTTGGCTCTCTCCGGCAAAGAGATAATTGCGGATGTTATTTCTATGATTAAAAACAATCAAGACAAACGTGGCTATGACTCCTGTTAAAGCGCCAATTTGCCAGTTAGCATACCAGGCCTGGCCCAAAGCCAAAATAAAAACCATAAAGAATGAAGCGATGAACGTTGTGCGGAATATTCCGTAGGCGACAAGCCAGGCCAAAGCGGAAAATAATGCCGCCCAGGGAGCGATAAGCAGCGTGTAACCCAGATAATTTGCCACTCCCTTGCCGCCGCGGAATCCGTGAAAGCAGGGAAAACTATTTCCCAAAATAAGGAAAAATGCGGCCCAGGGCAGCATGGATATTTTCAGATAATAACAGGCGATAATTGCAACGGCGAGCGCACGGCCGATATCCAGCAAAAAGACAACCGCCGCCCAACCCATACCCGCCTGACGGTAAACGTTTGTCGTGCCAGCGTTGCCGCTGAAACTTAAACGGGGGTCTTCTCTGTTGGTCAGCTTAAAAAAAATGATGGCAAAATTAATTGAGCCGGCCAGATAAGCGAAAAGAAATACTAAAATTGCTCTTAACATATTTTATACATTTATCCATCGCGGCGGCCGCAGCCGCCCCTGCGTGACATCACGCATTTCCAAAGAGTTTATTGCTTCGCACAATACACCATCATTATCGTAAATCCAAGCGTCGAAAATTAATTTTTGCTTTTCGATATCTTTCGGCCAAACCCGGCATAAATAGCTTTTACCTTTTTTTGCTTGACTGTAAATATTTCTTTTTCCAAATCCTACGGGAAAAGGAACTATTTGAGTGAAACGCTGCCCCCACACGCAGGCCATATGCATTACCGCGTCAAAAGGAAAAGGCGAACCGAGAGTGGCCTCATCCGCTTGTGCGGATCCTCCGGAAATATACCCTAGCGCGCCTTGATCTGACACAGACAAATCCCCAGTAATATTTTGATAAGCCTCTCCGAAAGGAATAAGCTCGCGATAAATGGTGGCGGCCGGCACGCTGATGCATTGTCCGCCGAGTTTTTCGATATCGCGAAACGGGAAGGCGGGCGGGAAACAATCTGCATTCTGTGGGAATTTTACAGCCGCATGCTCAGCCATACGCTTTATTTTATTTGTTTTTGCCCGAACCGCCGTCAAAAGAGCTGTGTTAATATTGCCGGATTCATCTTTTGAGATTTCCAGAACAACCGCCTGCTTATTTGCTTTCGCGTCAATCGATAAAAAACGCGGGAAGCGCGCCTGTGATAGGCAGAAAATATCGGCTTGCGGATAAGAACCTTTGACGGTTTTGGCCAGAATAATCAGCGCTTCTACCGCCGGCAGAATAGCCTTGCCTTCAAAATAGTGATCACGCAGATAGGGAAATATTTCTATTTCCATTTCGTGGCGTGTTTTTTTGTCTACTTGGGAAATGATGTCCATAGTTGAACTGTTTTCGGATCAACCGCGACCGGAATTCCTTTCAGATTCATGGCGCAGTGTTTCGTAAAACCGGTGCAGATTAAATGCCCGTTTTCCGCGTGCGTGATGACATAATCAAACTGAAGCTTGACCCTTTGCAGATTTACGGGCCGCGTGTGAATATACATCATATCATCGTAATATAAAGGCTGATAGAAGCTCACGCCTAAATCAAAAATCGGATAAACGTAACCGCTGGCTTCTATTTCCTTATATGGGTAGGACAAATCCCGCATCAGCGAGGTGCGCCCGAGTTCAAAATAGCGCAGATAATTGGAATGATAAACTACTTCCGAGCGGTCGGTATCCGCGTACAGCGTGCGATGCTGGCAGCGATGCCAGACAAAGCCCGTCGTCTGATCACGCACGTATTTTTCATTATCCCGATAAATTTCCGGCTTGAAAGGCTTGGGCTTCATTTAATCTACACTCCTCTAAATATTACACAGCAGTTCGTTCCGCCGAAACCAAAAGCGTTGGAAAGGGCGATTTCATATTTTTGCTGGCGTGCTTCATTGGGCACGACATCAACATCCGCCAAAGCAAGGTCAGGCAGATGATTGATCGTGGGCAAAATAATCCCCTTGTTCATTCCTTCAATCGTGAGCGCGGCTTCAATGGCGGCAGTCGCGCCCAGCGTATGCCCCAACTGTGATTTATTGGAAGAAACAGGAATCTTCTCCATTTTTTTGCCAAAAGCCTCTCTCAGGCATTTTATTTCCATCGCGTCACCCTTGGGTGTGGATGTGCCGTGCGCGTTAATATATTGAATGTCTTCGGGCTTTAAGCCCGCGTCGTCAATAGTTTCTTTAAGCGCCCGGATAATCGTCGGCGCGTGCGGCGCGGTATAATGGTGCGCGTCCGATGTCCAGCCGATGCCCAAAACTTCCGCTTTCGGTTTGAGTCCGTAGGCTTTGATTACTTCTTCCGCCGCGAGCACAACCACTCCCGCGCCTTCAGAAAGCACAAAGCCGCGCCGGTCAGAACTGAAGGGGCGCGACGCCTGGTCGTGTTCGGTATAAGCCCGATCGCCGGACTGCACTTTAATGGTCGCGTTCATGTTCGCGAAGCCATGGATGATTTCGGGCATAATCGGCGTATCCACTCCTCCGGCCAGAACAAAATCACAATCTCCGTCGCGGATCATCCGCGCGCCGATACCAATGGCGTGATTGCCGGAAGCGCAGGCGCCCTGGGGGGAAAATATCGGTCCGGTAAATTTTAAAAGTACTCCCGCCTTGCCGGAAGGAAGATTGGCGCACAAGTTCGGCAGCAGATAAGGGCTCACGCGTAGCGGGCCGCGCTGCTCCAGGTCGTGCACCCCCGCGCGAAAAGCGTCCGATCCGTTAATCGCGGAACCAATCAGACAGGCCATGCGCGGGGATATTTTATCGTCCATCACAATACCCGCGTTTTCCAGTGCCTCCTTACAGACCGCCACCGTTAAAATCACAAAAGCCGCGTTCCAATTATAAACTTCTTTGGCGTCGGTAAAAGCCAAATCGAGGGGATTCCAATCGGGAATTTCGCCAACGATATCGCAGGCTGAATCCACCTGACAGCGCGTAACTTTGCGGAAACCCGCCTCGCCTTTCACCGCGCGCCTCCATGTTTTATCAAAGGTTGCGCCCAGGGGCGTGGCCGCGCCGTAGCCGACAACAAATACTTTTCTATTCAGTGGTGCTTTCATGATCTCAAATATATCCTTTATGCGATTCTGCGCAAAATCAAGCAGGAATTACATCCGCCGAAACCAAAAGCGTTTTTGAGCACAAATTCCTGCGATAATTTTCTGGCTCCTTCGGCCACACAATCAATATTGATTTCCGGATCCGGCAAATAATTTATCGTCGGCAGCAAAACGTCGCCCAGCATTCCTTCCATGGCAAAAATTGTCTCCAGGGCGGAAGACGCGCCCATCGCGTGCCCCACCTGCGATTTATTGGCGGAAACCGGCGGAGTTTC